>JACDGB010000219.1 GCA_013815485.1 Rubrobacter sp. | reverse complement strand
ACGGCGCCAGCGGTGCGGGTAGCCCAGTTGGTGCGCCAGCAGCAGCGAGCGGCGCAGGAGAGGGAGCGCATCGAGCAGGAGCTCAGGGTCGCGCGCCTGATCCAGCAGACCCTCCTGCCGAAGGCCGTGCCCGATACCCCAGGCTACGAGCTGGCCGCTCACTACCAACCGGCCCGCGAGGTCGGTGGGGACTTCTACGACTTCCTGGAGTTGGATGACGGGCGCCTGGGCCTCGTGGTCGGGGACGTGACGGACAAGGGCGTGCCGGCGGCGCTGGTGATGGCGACGACCCGCACCTTGCTACGCGCCGTCGCCGGGCGGATAGACGCGCCGGGCGAGGTACTGGAAAGGGTCAACGACGTGCTCTATCCAGACATCCCGCCCAACATGTTCGTCACCTGCCTGTACGCTATCCTGGACCGGGAGACTGGTCGCCTACACTATGCCAACGCCGGCCATGACCTGCCCTACATGAAGCACGAGGGCGGGGCGAAGGAACTGCGGGCCACTGGAATGCCCCTGGGCCTCATGCCGGGCATGGAATACGAGGAGAAGGAGGTCTTCTTGAAGCCAGGCGAATCCGTGCTCTTCTACAGCGACGGTCTGGTCGAAGCCCACGACCCGCGCCGCGAGATGTTCGGCTTCCCGCGCCTGCAAGGCTTTGTGGGAGCGCATCCCGGTGGTGCGACGCTAGTGGACTTCCTGCTCTCTGAGTTGGGCCGGTTCACCGGCGAGGGTTGGGAGCAGGAGGACGACATCACGCTGGTGACGCTCCAGAGGTCGGAGCTATCGTGACGGCATACGGTCGGCCTGATCACGGCGGCGGCCCGCGCGTCCTGACGGAGTTCAGCCTGCCTTCCGAGCCCGGCAACGAACGCCGGGTGGCCGACGACGTAGCGGGAGCGGTGGAGAGCCTGGGGCTGGCGCCGGATCGCATGGAGCGTCTGAAGACCGCCGTGGCCGAGGCGACGATGAACGCCATGGAGCACGGCAATGGATACCGCCCCGAGGTTCCGGTCGTGGTTGAGGTGATCTCTTCTAGTCAGGAGCTATTGGTCCGCATTACCGACCTGGGCGGTAGTCCGGTGCCGGTCCCCGACCCGGAGGTCCCTGATCTATCGGCCAAGCTGGAGGGCTTGCAGACGCCGCGAGGATGGGGATTGTTCCTCATCCAGAACATGGTGGATGAGATGAACATAACCGGAGACCGGGATCACCATACCGTGGAACTGGTCATGCACCTGGAAGAAGGACCGAAAGGAGGCGAAGATGCCAGCTAAATATCTGGAGGCCGAGGTCCGTAGGGAGGCTGGGGTGGCCGTGATCGAGCTTCGCGGCGAGATAGACGCCTTCGCCGAGGAAGCCCTCGCGGCCGCCTACGAAGAGGCCGAGGCGGAGAACCCGGAGACGGTCCTGCTCGACTTCGAGGGGGTTGACTACATCAACTCCACGGGCATCGCCCTGATCGTGGGCCTGCTGGCGAAGGCTCGCGCTGCGAAGAAACGCCTCGTGGCCTGCAACCTCTCAGCCCACTACGTGGAGATCTTCAACATAACCCGCCTCTCGGACTTCATGGGCGTGTATCCGGATAGGGTAAGCGCACTGTCCGAAGCCTCGACGCCATGAGGGGCGTGACTGCATGACGGCGGAAACGGAGAATTTGCCCGGCACGCTCCACGCGCTGCGCGGCGAGTTCGAAGGGATACGGGAAATAAGGCGGACGAGAAGGAGCGAGATGCCTCAGGCACAGATAACGATGGACGTTCGGAGGGTGAGCGCGAAGGTGAGCGTCGTGGACGTGAAGGGCGAGCTCACGGCCTTCGCCGAGGGTGTCTTGATGGACGCCTACGGCCAGGCGAGCGAGGGCGGGGTGCGCGGCATCGTCATGAACTTCGAGGGGCTCGAGTACATGAACAGTTCCGGCATCGGGCTGTTGGTCACGCTGCTCATCCGCGTCAACCGCGAGAAGCAGAAACTCTTGATCTACGGTCTCTCCGACCATTATCAGAGCATCTTCCAGATCACGCGCCTAGACGACGCCATAGCCATCCACGACTCCGAAGAGGACGCCGTGAAAGCAGCGAGCACTTGAAAGCAAGTCAGCGAGTCAGCAAGACCGAGAAGCTGACAAGCTGAAGTGCTGACCCGCTCCGACCGAAGGGAGGCAACAATGACGGAACGAACCCCACAACCAGAGCAGAAGGAACCGCGCGACGCGGCCTACTGGGCGCGTTACGCCGAGACGCTGAAGGTCTCCGGCGTGGCCGAGGGCGCCACTAACATCAACGTCGAAGGCCGCCGGGCCGTCGGTCCCTTGCAGGGTTTCGGCAAGATGTGGCAGAAGACGTACAGGGTCAGGCTCGGAGGAGTAGCCGTCTCGCCGGCCGAGGTCATACAGACCTGGAAAGATAATTACAAGGACTTCTGGCCCGAGGGGAACGTCTTCTACGCTCCGCTCGCGGGCATTACCCCGGGCGAGGTCGCCCTCATAAGCGGTTCCCTTCCGGGTGGCGTGAAGCTCTCGACCGGGGTGATGGTCCTTTACGCCGACGAGGAATCCTTCACCCTCATGACGCCGCAGGGGCATCCTTTTTCGGGTTGGATCACCTTCTCATCTTTCGAGGAGGACGGGGCCACCATCGCCCAGGCCCAGGTTTTGATGCGCGCCAACGACCCTCTCTACGAGGTGGGCCTCCGAATGGGCGGGCACAAGATGGAGGACGAGATGTGGCAGGAGACGCTGCGGAACCTGGCGGCTCACTTCGGGGCGCGCGAACCCGTCGAGACGAACCTGGTCTGCGTGGACCCGAAGCTCCAGTGGCGGCACTACAGAAACGTCTGGCACAACGCCGGCATCCGCTCCGCGCTGCACATGGTAACGGCCCCCCTCCGCTGGCGCAGCGCCCGGAAACGCCGGTGAAGGGATCCACGGCGAACGATAACCATGCGCCGGTAGAATCCGTGCCATGAGCCGGGAAATATACGACGCTGTCGTCGTCGGGGCTGGGCCGAACGGGCTCTCCGCCGCCATCGAGCTGGCACGCAACGGACGCTCGGTGTGCGTGCTTGAGGCGGAAGATCAGATCGGCGGCGGCGCCCGCTCCGGTGAACTAACGCTCCCCGGCTTCGTCCACGACCTGGGATCCGCCATCCACCCGCTCGGCTTCGCGTCGCCTTTCTTTCGGTCACTCCCGCTCGCGGAACACGGGCTTGAGTGGGTCCACCCACCCGCGCCCCTCGCTCATCCCTTCGATGACGGCCCGGCGGTGATCCTCGAACGCTCCGTTGAGGAGACCGCGGATGCCCTCGGCCCCGACGCGAAGGCGTACCGGCGTCTCATGCGCGGCATCTCGACGGATGTGGAGAGGATCATCACCACCCTGCTCGGCAAGCCGAACCTCATCCGCCACCCGATGGCGTTGTCATCCTCCGCGCTGCGCGCCTCGCGTCCCGCTCGTGCCTTCGCCGAAAGCTACTTCCAGAGTGAGAAGGCGAAGGGCCTCTTTGCTGGCAATGCCGCGCATTCCTTTCTGCCGATGGAGGAGCGACCGAGCGCGATGTTCGGGCTCGTCCTCGGCGCTCTCGGTCACGCCGTCGGCTGGCCGCTCCCGAAGGGTGGCTCTCAGAAGATAGCCGACGCCCTCGCCTCGTATCTACGTTCTCTGGGAGGTGGGATCCACACCAGCGTTCGGGTCCGTTCCCTGGACGACGTGCCGCGCGCCCGTACCGTCCTCTTCGACGTGACGCCGCGCCAGTTACTCGACATCGCGGGCGAGCATTTCACTCCAAGCTACAGCAAGGCCCTACGACGTTACCGTTATGGCCCCGGCGTCTTCAAGATGGACTTCGCCCTCGACGGCAAGATCCCCTGGAGAGATGAGGAATGCTTGCGGGCTGGCACCGTCCACCTCGGCGGGACGCTTGAGGAGATCTCCACCGGAGAGGCCGCCGTCGCCCGCGGCGATCATCCCGAGCGGCCGTTCGTTCTTCTGGCGCAGCAGAGTCTCTTCGACGAAACGCGAGCCCCGGATGGCAAGCACGCCGTCTGGGCTTATTGTCACGTTCCAAACGGCTCAACCTTCGACATGACGGGTCGGATCGAGGCGCAGATCGAACGCTTCGCCCCAGGCTTCCGCGACCGTATCCTGGCGAAAAACACGATGACGACGATAGATCTCGAAAGCTGGAACGCCAACCTCGTCGGCGGCGACATCAACGGTGGCCTGATGAATCTGCGGCAGTTCGTGGCGCGTCCCGTGGCCCGCGCCAACCCGTACTCCACGTCCGCGCCCGGCCTATACCTCTGCTCGTCCTCGACGCCGCCGGGCGGCGCGGTCCACGGCCTCTGCGGTTTCATGGCCGCCCGTTCGGCGCTGCGCTATCTGAATTGAACAGAGGTAGCATGTTGCCTCGAAACGATACCGAAAGAAGAGCCGGAGGCCGCCAGATAATGGCTAACGTCTGCTCACGAGTGGCGGTT
>JACDGB010000218.1 GCA_013815485.1 Rubrobacter sp. | reverse complement strand
GCAGGCGGCCGCGGACGAGCCCCGCTACCAGGACTACGCGGACTACTGGATCCTTCCGGCCGTCGGCGCAGGGGTGGGGATCGGGGTGGATTCGGAGCGCGACGTGGGTTTGCAGGAAGGCGACCTTATCAAGTTCGATTGCGGCGCCACGGTCGGCGGCTACCGAGGGGATGGCGGTCGCACGTTCGTATACAAGAGGCCGAAGCCCGCCGCCGAGCGTTTGTTCGGCGTCCTCCAGGAAGCGCACGACAGGGCCTGCGCGGAGATCCGTCCCGGCATCGAGATCGGAGAGATATTCCGCATCGCACAGGATCACATCACCAGGAATGGCTACCCTCGCTTCCGACGGGGGCATTACGGGCACTCTTTGGGGATCGACACCTTCCATGAAGAGCCGCCCTACGTGTCGGAGGGTGACCGAACAGTCGTCGAGGCGGGCATGGTGCTGGCGATCGAGACTCCAGCCTACACGACCGACGCTGGCGCAATCATGATCGAGGACCTCGTACACGTCCTCCCCGAAGGAATCGAGCGCCTCCACAAGCTGCCACACGAGCTTGGGGTCGTCTCTTGATTGAGCACAGTTGAATAACGTGCATCCGGAAAAGCAGTACCGCCTGGGCATAGACATCGGCGGGACGTTCACGGATCTGGTCCTTATCAACGACGCCACGGGGGAACGCGCGGTCGGCAAGGTCCTGACCACCCCGCCTGATCCCTCCGAGGCCGTCGAGGAGGGGCTGGTCGAGTTGCTGGAGCAGGAAGGTGTCGCCGCGTCCCGGCTTGGGACGATCGTCCACGGCACGACGCTGGTTACAAATTCCCTGATAGAGCGCAAGGGCGCCAGGACGGCTCTCCTGACGACGGAAGGCTTCCGCGATGCGATCGCCATCGGCACCGAGCATCGCTACGACATGTACGACATCTTTATCGAGAAGCCCGAGCCTCTGGTGCCGAGAAGCCTGCGCTTCGGCGTGCGAGAACGCCTGCTTGGCGACGGCACGGTCGCGCTCGGGCTGGACGAGGATCAGGTACGACAGTTCGCGGCGGAGCTTGTCGAACGGGAGGTCAGGGCGGTCGCGGTGAGCTTTCTGCACTCGTTTCGCAACCCGGTCCACGAGCGGCGCGCCGCCGACATCCTCGCCGAGGAGGCTCCGGGGATCACGGTCTCGCTCTCCTCGGAAGTAGCGCCGGAGATCCGCGAGTACGAGCGCGCCTCGACCACGGTTGCCAACGTCTACGTCAGGCCGCTAGTCGAGCGCTACCTGCGGGTGCTGGAGGAACGGCTGAGACGGCTAGGGTTCGAGGGCTCGCTGTACGTCATGCTCTCGAACGGTGGCACGGCCAGCGTCGAGACGGCGCGCGAGTTCCCGATCCGGCTGCTCGAGTCCGGCCCGGCGGCGGGGGCTCTGGCCACCGCCTTCTACGGTCGGGCGGCGGGGTTTTCGGAGGTTCTGTCTTTCGATATGGGAGGCACGACGGCGAAGGCCTGTCTGATCGAGGGCGGGAAGCCGCTGACGAGCAGCGAGTTCGAGGTCGCCCGCGTCTACAGGTTCAAGAAGGGCTCGGGCTTGCCGATCAAGACTTCGGTTATCGAGATGATAGAGATCGGCGCGGGCGGCGGCAGCATCGCCCGGATCGGCGCTCTCAACCTCCCGAAAGTCGGACCGGATAGCGCCGGCGCCGACCCGGGCCCAGCCTGCTACGGTCGCGGCGGCGGCGAGCCGACGGTGACCGACGCCAACCTGGTCCTCGGGTATCTGGACCCAGAATTCTTCCTCGGCGGGAAGATGCGGCTCGACCGTGAAGCCGCCCTGCGAGCGATCGAGGACAAGGTCGCCCGGCCCCTCGGCCTCGACTGCGTCGAGGCCGCCTGGGGCATCCACCAGGTCGTGAACGAGAACATGGCTAACGCCGTGCGTGTCCACGCAGTAGAGCGCGGTAAGGATCCGCGAGCGCACCCGATCTTCGCCTTCGGCGGCGCTGGCCCGGTGCATGCCTACCGCGTGGCGCGCGCCCTGGGCGTCCCCGGTTTTATCTCGCCGCTCGGCGCGGGCGCGACGTCTGCCCTCGGCTTTTTGTGCGCGCCGCTGTCCTTCGACCTAGCGCGCAGCCTCTACGGCCGTCTGAACGAACTCGACTGGTCCGAGATCAACGAGACGCTTGATAGCCTGGAGGAGGAGGGGCGGCAACTCCTGCGCGCGTCTGGCACGGCCGACTCTGACATCCGGGCGCGACGCCTTTGCGAGATGCGATATGTCGGACAGGGGCACGAGGTTACCGTCGAGTTACCAGAAGGCGAACTCGGCCCAGACGACGCCGAACGCCTAGCATCACTCTACCGCGAGGAATATCGGCGGCTGTACAACCGGGAAGGGCCGGACGTGGCGCTCGAGACACTCACCTGGCGCCTCGAAGTCAGCGCGCCGAGGCCGCGGATACGCCTCGACGACGAAAGGGGAGAGCCGCGTGCCCTCGATGAGGCGCGGAAGGGCACGCGGAAGATCTACCTGCCCGATGACGAGGATTTTCGAGAGGTGCCAGTCTACGACCGTTATCGTCTCGATCCCGACGTGAGTATCGCGGGTCCCGCGGTTGTCGAGGAGAGGGAGTCTACGGTCGTGCTCGGCCACGAAGGCCGGGCCGAGATCGACGCGGCGCGGAACCTGATCTGGAGGTGGCTGGATTGAGAGCCGGGAGACTTGACCCGATCCTGCTCGAGGTTCTCTGGAACCGTCTGGTCTCGGTGGTAGAGGAGCAAGCGCGCGTCCTGATGCGCACCTCCTTCACGAGCGTGGTTCGCGAGGCGGGCGACCTATCGGCCGGTCTCTTCGACCGGCGAGGCCGCATGGTCGCTCAGGCGGTCACGGGCACGCCCGGCCACGTCAACGCGATGGCGACGAGCATGCACCACTTTCTGGCGGAAGTTCCAGCCGAGACTCTGGAGCAGGGAGACGTGCTCATCACCAACGACCCGTGGCAGACGTCAGGCCACCTCAACGACTTCACCGTGATCACCCCTGTCTACCGCGATGGCGAGCTCGCCGCCTTCTTCGGCAATTGCTGCCACGCCCTCGATGTCGGAGGCAGAGGCTTGGGGGCCGACAGCCGCCAGGTCTATGAAGAAGGGCTCCTGGTGCCCGTGACCCGCCTGTTCCGCCGCGGCGAGCCCAATGAGGAGCTCTTTCGCCTTATCCGCGCCAACGTCCGCGCGCCGTTCGAGGTAGTCGGTGACCTCTACGCCCAGGCCGGAAGCAACGAAGTCGGTGGCGCGCGGCTGCTCGAGATGATCGAGGAGTTCGACCTCGGGGATCTCGAATCGCTCTCGGACGAAGTCTGCTCCCGCTCTGAGAACGCCATGCGAGAAGCCATAACGGCCCTGCCCGATGGAGTCTACGAAAACGAGGCGTACGCCGATGGCTTCGACGATCCGATACGGTTGGCCGTCGCCATCCGCGTCGAGGGAGACGAGGTGCGCGTGGACTATGATGGCTCCTCGCGGGAGAGCGACCGTGGTATCAATGTCGTCCTCAATTACACCGCCGCTTACACCACCTTCGGCGTGAAGTGCGCGATCAGCCCGGAAGTGCCAAACAACGATGGCAGCTTCCGCCCCCTGCACGTCACGGCGCCCGACGGCTGCATCCTCAACGCCCGGCACCCGGCGCCGGTCGGGGCCAGGCACATCATCGGCCACTTCCTGCCGGGCTTGATTCACGGTGCTTTGGCCCAGGTGATACCGGACAAAGTACTCGCCCAGGGGGCGGACAGCCTCTGGAACACTCAGATCACCGGGCGCAGGGAAGGTGGCGAGCCTTTTACGTATGTGTTCTTCTCTGGCGGCGGAATGGGAGCACGTCCCACCGGAGACGGACTCTCGGCCACGGCCTTCCCCAGCGGCATTCGCGGCGTGCCAGCCGAGGTGATTGAGAACATCTCCCCCGTCGTCATGCACAGGCGCGAGCTCCGCCCCGACTCGGAGGGTCCCGGCCGCTACCGGGGTGGTTTCGGACAGGAGATGGAGATCGGGGTGCGTGGTGACTCTGACTGGGTCATCTCCGCCATGTACGATCGCACCAAGTGCGCTGCCCAGGGCATATGCGGCGGCTCTCCAGGAGCCACCGGAACGGTGCGCGCCGCTGATGGCGGAGAATTGCATCCGAAACGCCAGCAGCGACTGGCGGCAAGCGAACGGGTAACCCTAAGCCTGCCGGGCGGCGGCGGTTATGGCGATCCTCTGGAGCGAGAGCCCCGCATGGTCGCCCGCGACGTCGAAGACGGTCTGGTTTCGGTGGAGCGCGCGCGTGAGGTCTACGGGGTTGTCCTCGCGCGGGACGAGCGGGCGGGGCCGTACACCGTGGACGCCGAGGCAACCGCTAGCCAGCGCGGAGAGCCGAAGTGACCATAGCCGCTGGCTTTTGCGTCGAACATTCCCTAAAGTTCGTAGCAAGAAGAATGGAGTCTGGGGAGGAAACCTGTAGACACCCA
>JACDGB010000217.1 GCA_013815485.1 Rubrobacter sp. | reverse complement strand
CCCGTCGAGAACGTCGAGGAAATCTCTGTTCCAGGCGCCGGCTGTCACGACTAGACGGTCGGCTTCGTAGGAGCCGCGGTCGGTGCGGACGCGCACGCCGCCATCGAGGGGCTCCCACTCCAGGACCTGTTCGTGGCCGTGGATCTCCGCCCCCAATGCCTGGGCCGCCATGACGTAGGAGACGATGCACCGCTCGGGGGCGAGGAAGCCTCCGTCGGGTTGGACGAGCGCGAGATGGTCCGGCGGCAGGTTGTATCCAGGATAGCGGCGTCCAAGCTCCGCGCCGGTGAGTACCTCGTGCGGGAGGTCGTGGAGCCTGCACGATTCCCAGGATCCCCTGAAGACCCAACTATCCTCGGGTCCGGCGTCTATGGAGCCTGTGGTATGAAGGAGCCTCCCTCCGGCCGTGTTCTGGATCTCGCGCCACAACTCATATGCGCGCCGGAGGAGCAATACATACGATGGGTCTTCGTAGTACGCGAGCCGGATGATGCGCGTGTGGCCGTGGGAGGAGCCCATGGAGTGAGGAATTCCGAACCGCTCCAGCCCGAGTACCCGCTTGCCGCGCCGGGCCAAATAGTAGGCGGTCGAGCTGCCCATCCCACCGACGCCGACGACGATGGCGTCATAGCGGCCCGAGTAGGTGACGCTCACGAGCCAGCACCACCGTTGGACGACTGCCGCGCCGGGACGTTCGCACGGGAGTTGGATGGGGTTCCGGGCTCGGGGCGGTGTCCGTCTTCGGCGGGTTCGGAGCGGATGCGGGCGTTCTCCGGGTCGAAGAACGGGGTTGGGGAGACTTTGGCGGGGATAGGGCGTCCGTTTATCTCGACGATCAGGTTCGCCCCAGGCCAGGAGTGGCCGGTGTCAACGTAGGCCATTGCGAGCATCTTGCGGACGCTGTGGCCCATTGTGCTGGAGGTGACTCGTCCGATTTGCCTCTCACCTGGCATTACTGAATCTTCGTATTCGCCGGCTTCGGGTCCGGTCTCTATTGGCTCGCGGAAGGTTGCCACGTCGCCGATGCTATAGATTTTCGCGCCCGCGGTGGCGGGGACTTCGCTCTCTAAAGTGAGGCCGATCCAGCGTCTCTCCAGGCCCTTTTCTTGCAATCGCAGGAGGGCTTCGCGCCCGATGAAATCACATTTTCGCATCCGGATCCAACGACTCAAACCAACGTGGAACGGAGTATCATCCTCGCTTATGTCAGGCCCGTAGAGCGGGAGGCTTTTTTCTATCCGTAAGCTCTGCATGGCCTCGACGCCGTAGGGGCGAAGGTCGAATTCGCGGCCTTTGTCTAGGAGATGTTCCCAGAGTACGGCGGCCTGATCGGCTGGGGTGTATAGCTCGTAGCCCAGTTCGCCGGTGTAGCCGGAACGCGAGATCAGGACTTCCACATCCCCTATCCGGCACGGGGCGAAGCGGAAGAAGCGGAGCACATCCAGGTCAACGTCCTCGACCACGGTTTTCAGGAACCTGCGCGAACGCGGTCCCTGAATTACGGGCAGGGCGATGGCGGCGGTTACGTCGGTGACGTATGCGCTGCTTCCCGTGGCCTGGGAGGAGATCCAACGGTACGATTTCAAGCGAGGCCCGGAGCCGGTGACGACCATGAAGTGCTCGTCGCCGAACTTGTAGACGGTGACGTCGTCCACGATGCCGCCGTCCTCGTTGCACATCGTCGAGTAGCGGAGCTGGCCCGGCTCCATATCCTGCACCTCGTTGACGAGCAGTCGCCGGACGAGCCTCTCCGCGCCCGGTCCCTTTATGTCCACCTCGCCCATCGTGGAGAGGTCCTGCATCCCCACGTTGCGCCGCACGTTCAGATGCTCCTCCACGGACGAGGTGTACGCACTCGGGAACATGAAGTCTCCGCCGCCCTTGACGACGTTCCTCGCCGCGCGGAAGTGGAAGTCGTACAGCGGCGTCCTTCTCTCCGGCATGACCTACCCCTCTCCTAGAAACATTGTTTGCAAACTATACCGCACGCTCCGGCTACGTTCACCTGTCCTTCAGAACAGCCCGACGACCTGGCCGTCCTCGTCGATGTCTATGTTCTGGGCGGCTGGCGAGATGCTGAGACCGGGCATGGTCCGCACGTCGCCGCAGATAGGGTAGATGAAACCCGCGCCCACGGAGGCGTGAGCCTGCCTGACCGGCAGCGTCCAGCCTTTTGGGGCGCCTTTGAGCGTGGGATCTGAGGATATGGAGAGGTGCGTCTTCGCCATGCAGATAGGCAGGCCGCCGAAGCCGTTCTTCTCATGGGAGTCGAGCTGGCGCGCCGCCGTCAGGTCGTACTCGACGCCATCGGCCCCGTATACGCCTTTGGCTATCGCTTCGATCTTCTCCCGCAAAGGCGCTTTCTCCGGGTACAGGAAGCGGAACGTGGAAGGCTCCTCCGCCGCCTCCGCGACCGCCTCGGCAAGCTCGATGGCCCCGCGTCCGCCATCCGAGAAGTGGTCGCAGACGGCGGATCGCGCCCCCATCTCTTCGGCGACCTCGCGGATGGCGTCGTGCTCCGAATCGAAGTCCGTGGGGAAGGCGTTTATCGCCACGACCGGCGAGACGCCGTGCAGTCTTATGTTCTCGATCTGCTTTCTCAAGTTGGCGGCGCCTGCCAATACATCGTCGGGGTTCTCACGGAGCATTTTCTCCGGGAGCGGCTGTCCGGCCTTGACCTCGTAGCGGCCGGAATGGTCTTTCAATGCGCGCACGGTTGCGACCAGGACGGCTGCGTCGGGTTCGAGGCCCGAGACCCGGCACTTGATGTTGAAGAAGCGTTCCGCGCCCATGTCGGCGCCGAAGCCGGCTTCGGTTATGAGGAAGTCCCCGCCGTGAATGCCGATCAGATCCGCTATCACCGAGGAGTTGCCCGTGGCGATGTTGCCGAAGGGGCCGGCGTGGACGAGGGCCGGCGTGTTCTCTAGCGTCTGCATCAGGTTCGGCTTGATGGCTTCTTTCATGATGACCGCCATCGCTCCGGCGGCCTTCAGGTCTTCCGCCGTGATCGGGCTACCGTTGATGTCGTTGCCGATCACGATGCGCCCGAGACGCTCGCGCATGTCCCGAAGCGACCGGGAGAGCGCGAGTATCGCCATGACCTCCGAGGCAGCGGTGATGTCGAAACCGGTCTGGCGAGGGACGCCATCAACCCGCTCTCCGAGGCCAGTGATGATGTTCCTCAAAGCCCGGTCGTTCACGTCCATGACCCGCCGGAAGCCGACGCTGTGGCGGTCCACGTTGAAGAAATCGTCGTTGTGGTGGATGTGGTTGTCCACCATTGCAGCGAGCATGTTGTGGGCGGCGGTCACGGCATGGTTATCGCCGGTCAGGTGCAGGTTGAACGTCTCCATCGGGACGACCTGGCTGTATCCGCCGCCGGCTGCTCCGCCTTTGATCCCGAACGTCGGACCCATCGAGGGCTGCCGGATGGCGACCGTCGCCGTCCTGCCGATGTGCCTGAATGCCTGCCCGAGCCCCACGGTCGTCGTCGTCTTTCCCTCGCCTAAAGGCGTCGGGGTGATGGCCGAGACCACGACGTATTTAGCCTTCGGCCTGTCCCGAAGCTCCTCCATCGCCGCCAGCTTTATCTTCACGACGCTCTCCCCATAGGGCTCCAGCAAATGCTCCCCAATGCCCATGCCAGCCGCGATGTCCTTCAACGGTTTCAGTTGCGCTTTCCGGGCTATTTGCAGGTCGGACGGAAATGCCATGTTTTCGGACCTCTCATGCTCGCGTATGGGACAACGACAGGACTTACGCAATAATCATTCGCACGGTAGGATTCTCGAGTTGCTCTGTGAGGCGATCATCGGTTCGATCCGCTCGAAGAGCAATCCAGGGGTGAGTTTGTCGGCCTTGAGGCATCGGTTTATGGTGTCGTGGCTGAAGGTTTCGAGATGATCGGCCATTTTGGTGATGGTGTAGTTGATCTGTCTGCTCAACAGGTACTGACAATAGTCCAACTTCGACAAGCTCATGCGTTCAGGTTAACAGACTCTCTTCCTGCGTAAGTCCCAACCTCATAGGTTACGAGCAAGTCGCGGCTCGGAGACGCCGGAAGACATCGCCGCAGTCGGGAGGTCAGGCTGCGTGAGCCTACAATGGTCGGATCTCCTTTAGGGGACATATCGGCGCTGGTTGACGCGCCATAGGGACCGGTTGAGGCAGAAGCGGACGGGGGTTTGGGTCGCTGTCCGGCAATGGAGACGAAGCAGGAAAGCGGCCAAGAACCACAACACCCCACCGCGAGAGTTCATTTACCTCGACGAGATCAGCGCTTCGTTAAGTCTTGTCGTCGTGTTCCAAAGTTATTACTACTTTTCCTCGGGCGTGTCCTTCTTCCAGGTAACGGATGGCCTCGGGAACCTCGCTCAGCGGGTACGTCCTGTCGATGACCGGTGTGACCTTCCCGGATTCGATAAGCTCCTTGAGGACGATCATGTCCTCGTGGTTCTCCGTGGAGATGAATGTGCCCAGCTTCTGGCCCACGA
>JACDGB010000216.1 GCA_013815485.1 Rubrobacter sp. | reverse complement strand
TTATCAGCCTGACGAGGAGCCTCGCCGTGCGTTACGGACCCTCTGGCGTACGGTCGAACGCCGTCGTTCCGGGGACCCTGAGAACGCCCGCCTGGGAGGAGCGCATGCGCCAGGACCCCGAAGTCCTCGAACGAGTCGCCGCGTGGTATCCGCTGGGCCGCGTCGGAGAACCCGAAGACGTGGCGAACGCCGCCCTCTTTCTGGCCTCGAACGAAGCGGCGTGGATAACGGGGGTCGCGCTCCCGGTTGATGGCGGCCTCCTGGCCGGCAATACGAAGATGATGGAGGAGATGGTCAAGGAAGGGTGAGATAGTTGACAGAGGCTCGTGGGCTTCGGGTTCAGATCTTGCGGGCTTGAGTCCGCCAAAGACGCTCAGGTTCTTTATCGAAGGAGCCAAGCGGTTTACAGTGGGCTCCTCATCTCCCGGAATTCCTTTTGTTTAGCGAGAATATGCTGGTGGGCCTGCCTGGACTCGAACCAGGGACCTCTTCCTTATCAGAGAAGCCGGATACATTTCCCAGCATTTCCCAAGCGTGCAAAATACCTGCAAATCTGCCTATTCTAGCGGCGACTGCTTTTCCCGAGAGTTCGGGTCATTCACTCCGGTTGCTGCACCGTTGCTGCACCCTGCGGCTTGTGTAGAGGTGCGTCTCCTGGCCCTCTGTTCGCGCTTGCGCGTGCGGTCATAGCATGCGTCTTCACAGTAAGCTCGGTCTCTATGGTGAATGTTCGGATCCAAGCGAAAGAGTTTTCCGCATCCTGCACACTCCTTGAACCAGGCTTTGCTCTCGATCAAGGCGGCAAGTTCATTGTATGCGACGGCAAGGAGGCTCGAGGGGTTAATACTGGCCCTGAAGTCGCCTGCAGGGCCTTCCTTCATACCACCTTCTCTTTCCAGGCTGCACGCTGCGAGTATAGTGGGGGAGCAATCTATCAAGCCTTTGGTTATGCGCTCGGCAAGCAGTATGCTGACGTGCTCTAAGAGCTCTTGATTATCTTCGGGAATGGCGCCAAATGCGTTCCCAGTATCGCGCGTTGTACGCAGAAATGATCTCAGAGGTTCCACGGGGCCCGTGGTTATAGCTTCCCTGAGCTCCGCATATAGCGCGATCGTGAGCGACAGTTCGTATCCCGCAACAAGCCAACTCTGCCAGGTTTCCCGACAATCACCTCCCTCTTCCGGCTGATGCCAGATCAGGCCGTGCCGCCGCGCGAAATCTTTAGCAAGCGATGGATTCCTCACTCGCTTGTTTAAAATGCGCCGGTTTGCAACTATCCCCAGCTTGCGAAGTTCGGCGAGGTCTATAAGAAGTCTTTCGTGCTGCGCTGGATCTTCGAATAGCCGATAAGGTTTGGCCTTCTTCGCGTCGAGGACTATCTCATTTCCCTCGACGCGCGCTCTACCCCTTGTCCACATCCTTGTCATGTCCGCCGCTTCTCCTTCAGTTGTTCAAATGTCCGGGTAAATTCCGCATATTTCTTCGTATTTACCCGGACAATACATCTTATGCTGATTTCCAGCAAGTTCAGGAACCGAAAAGGAGGCGAAGTGCTGAAGGAAGTCGAGGAGCAGAGATGGGCAGACTACCCGACCTGTGAGAGGTACTCCGGTCTGAGCCACACGACTCTGTGGAGGCTCGTGAAGAGCGGAGAGATTCGTTCGGCCCGGATTGGCCGCTCCGTCCGCATAGACCTGCGGAGCTTGGAGCGGTTCATGGAAGAGAAATGTGGTGTTGCTGACCAATAAAAGAGACTGCCGGGGGCTCCCAACCCGACAGCCTCGAAGGGACGAAAGGACCTCGAATGAAATTCGCCCCGTTAAGCGAAAGTATACCGGAAGACCTACTCCCCGATGTGCGGCGCCTGTTGGCCTTCTACCGGGACCGCGCCGTGAGCCCGGAGGAGTTGGCGGCCCGGCTCCACCAGCAAGACGAGTACGCGGTCCAGGCGGCCCTGGAAGCTCTGGAGCTGGACGGTGAGGTGGCCGCGTGAACAAATTGGAGCTATCTATCGTGTTCCGCATCATCAGCCGTCGGGAGTGGAACCGGCTGCATGGCTGGCACAGGGCGTGTCCTGGCAGCCGCATCGAGCACCTGATGCACGGTCTCTACGTGCTGCATGTTCCGGCTGGGGCGGGTATCGGGGAAGGCGGTGCGGCATGAGCGCCGACACCGAAGCCCGCCAACAAGCCGCCTCCGGCTACATCTCCCGTGGCTACGCCACGATCCCGGTCCCGGCTGGCAGCAAGAACCCCAACCGCCCCGGCTGGGAGACTCTTCGCATCGCGCCGGAGGAAGTAAATTCCTACTGGACGAACGGCCAGAACGTCGGGGTGCTCACAGGAGAGCCTTCCGGCTGGCGCGTGGACGTGGACCTCGACTCCGATGAGGCCGTTCGGATAGCGGGCCGCTTCCTGCCCCCGACGCTCACCAGTGGCCGCGAGAGCCGCCCGCACTCGCACTGGTGGTACAAGTGCCCGGACGTAGGCAGCCGCGACTGGAAGGACCCCACCGGAGACAAGCTCGCGGAGTTGCGCTCCACGGGACGCCAGACCCTCGTATGGCCCTCGACGCACCCGGACGGCGATACCTACCTCTGGCACCGCGCAAGCGGCCTGGAGATGGCGGAGGCCGATGCCGAGGAACTGCTGGAACGTCTCCGGGAGATGGCTACGGCCGCACTGATCGCCCGCCACGTACCTCCGGCGGGCGGGCGGCACGACTTCGCGCTTGCGCTTTCTGGCTTTCTACTGCGGCCAGGGCGTTTGGACCGGGTGCTTGTGCTCAAGATCCTGAACGCCGCCTGGCACGCCGCCGGGGCGGACACCAGGGAGGCCGCGCGGGACCTGGAGGGCATCGTCCGGGACACGGCGGAGAGGCTGCGGGCCGGAGAGCCGGTCGTGGGCGGTCCTACGCTGGAGGAGGCCGCGCCCGGCGTGGTGAGGCTGAAGTGCAAGTGGTGGGGCTGGGAGAACCGGAAACCGGAGCCGGACGGGGAAGAGAAAGAGGACCGCCGCAACCAGGCCGACAGGCTCATATGCTACGCCCTCGAAGACCTCGGAGACGGAGCCCTGTTCGTGGACCAGCACGGCGCGCCTCATGCGCTCGTGGCTGGCGGGCCCGTGCCGCTGAACTCTCGATGCTACTCGTGGCTCCGGCGCAAGATGTGGGAGGAAGAGCAGAAGGCCGTGAACGGCGAGTACCTCAAGACCGCCGCCGGCACCCTGGCGGCCCAGGCGGAATTCTCCGGCGACGTTCGGGAACTCCACACCCGCGCCGCATGGCACGACGGAACGCTCTTCTACGAGCTGCGTCCCGGCAAGGTGGTGCGCGTCGGTCCTGGCGGCTGGACGTTCGAGGCTAGCGAAGCTACCCCGGTCCTCTTCCGCCGCTACCCGAACCTCAAGCCCTTGCCTGACCCTGAGCCGGACGGATCGCTAGGCTCCCTGGCAGAAGTGCTTGGCTCCCTCGTGAACCTCAAATCCGAGAGGGACCGGAGGCTCCTGACAGCCTACGCCGTGACGGTAGCTCTTCCACACGTTGGACGCCCGATACTGAACTCTAGTGGCCCGATGGGATCGGGCAAGACGACCGCCGGGCGCATCATCAAGCGCTTGTGGGACCCGACCGCGCCGGAGACCGTGCGCTATGATCCGCGCGACTTCCTCCAGAAGGCCCTACACGCCTACATCCTCATGTTAGATAACGTGAGCAGCCTGCCGGACTCCGCATCCGACACCCTGTGCAGGCTCGTGACCGGAGAAGCCGACTCCAAGCGCAAGCTCTACACCGACGAGGAGGACGTGATAATCGAGCTTCGCAGGGCGCCGATTATCAACGGTATCAACGTCCCTACCGACCGCGCCGACGTGCTGGACCGCTCTCTACCCGTGGAGCTGGAGCGCATCCCGGATAAGGAGCGCCGCACCGAAGAGGAGCTGTGGGCCGTCTTCGAGCGGGAGCACCCGCGCATCCTGGGAGCCGCCCTGGACATCCTCTCAAGGGCCATAGCCCGCAAACCCTCTCTCCAATTGTCTCGAAGGCCCCGTCTTGCGGACTGGGGAGAGTACGCCGCGAGCGTCTACGAGGTCCTCGGCTGGGGCGCGGAGACGTTCCTCACGGACTGGGACGAGGTGGTGAGGGCGCAGAACCGCTCCACCCTCGACGGCTCCCCCGCGGCGCAGGCCGTCATCAAGTTCATGGAGGATAGGGAGAGCTTCGAGGGATCTTCAACGGAGCTACACAAGAAGCTCGAAGGCGTCGCGGAGAACATCGGCGTCTCCATAGCCCGCGATAAGGCGTGGCCGAAGTCGGCAAGGTGGTTGTGGAGGCGGATGCAGGAGGTCGTGCCCCTGCTCGTGGCCGTCGGGATAGAGACCTCCCGCTCAGAGAGCAAGCAAGGCACCATCATAACCTTGCGAAAAACCTCCACGGATGATGCCACTAATGCCACCGAAGACGAAAAGCCCGTAGATAAGCCCGAAGATGGTGGCGACACGGCAC
>JACDGB010000215.1 GCA_013815485.1 Rubrobacter sp. | reverse complement strand
GTCCTCGGGTATCTGGACGATTTGATCTTGATCCCCCTCGGTGTCGCGCTGGCCGCGCGCATGATCCCGGTCGAAGTTCTCGAAGACCGCCGGCAGAAGGCCCGCTCCGCCGAAGGCCAGCCCGTGAACCGGACGGCGGCGGTCTTCGTGGTCGCTGTTTAGGCGATCCTCGCTGTACTCGCCATTTTCCTGGTGAGGCGGTGGTGAGGTTAGCCCTCCGCTCGATAGTACTTCTTCGAGGAACGCCGGGGATCGTGTGTTACGATCCAACGTATCCGTAGCAATCTAGCAAAAG
The DNA here is from genome assembly GCA_013815485.1 of Rubrobacter sp. GTDB lineage: Bacteria > Actinomycetota > Rubrobacteria > Rubrobacterales > Rubrobacteraceae > JACDGB01. The sequence goes on along the minus strand of JACDGB010000215.1, from coordinate 4,219 downwards.
GCAAAGGTTTTGGGCAGTAAGAGAGGACCGCAAGATCGGCGGATCTCCGAAGGCGGAGGCTCCAGGAGGACCGGAATAATCATCGGGGCGATAGCGGCAGTTTTCCTGGTGGGCTTCGGCGCGCTGGTGTTCTTCGACAGTCGCCAGAGGTCGGCGGGCGGGGCTCCGGGCGATGTCGAGTCTTTCAACGTGGGACCGGCGGGCCAGCACACGGAGGCCAACGTGGACTACGATCAGACCCCCCCGGCCGGCGGTGAGCACAACCCCGTCTGGCAGAACCAGGGCTTCTATACCGAGCCCATCCGCGATGAGACCGCTGTTCACACTCTGGAGCATGGGGGGGTCTGGATCACCTACCAGCCCGATCTCCCGCAAGCTCAAAAGGATCAAATCCGCGAGCTAGTAGACGGGCAGACCTGCATGCTCGCCAGTCCCTTCCCTGACCTGTCCTCTCCCGTAGTCGCCTCCGCCTGGGGCAAGCAACTAACGCTGGAGAGCGCCGACAGCCCCGAACTCGAACGCTTCGTCCAGGCTTTCCGCCAGGGACCACAGACCCCCGAGCCTGGAGCCACCTGCACCGGCGGCGTCGGAGCACCCGCTTAACCTTGAAGTCCGCAATCCCTGGCATTGCCTCGAAGCGCGGCAAGAATCCGTCGCCCCGGCGCGACCCGATGCTCCTGACGCTGGCTGGTTCTGGCCGCGGTTGCGGTGGCGGCGATATTCGCGGTCTATCTGTCCATGCGTCCGCCGGGCGACGGTTCGGTGGAGGCCGGGTTCGCTAGGGATATGTCCACCCATCACGCTCAAGCCGTGGAGATGGCCGGGATCTTGCGCGACAAGACCGAGGACGGGAGGATACGCACCCTCGCCACGGACATTACCCTCACTCAGCAGGCCCAGATCGCCCAGATCGGGCAGATGCGGGGCTGGCTCGACGTGTGGGGTCTCTCGCCCACGGCGACGGATCCCGTGATGCCCTGGATGGGCCATCCAACCGAAGGCCGAACGCCAGGCATGGCGTCGCCAGAGGAGATAAACCGCCTCCGCGAAGCATCTCCCGAAGACGCCGACAGGCTCTTCCTGCGATTAATGATTCCGCACCACGGAGCCGCTATCCCGATGGCCGAGGCCGCCCTCGAACAGACCAGTCAGCCCGAAGTAGAGAACCTCGCCCGAACCATGGCAACCTCCCAGAGAGCCGAGATACAGGTCATGGAAGACATGCTCAGGGAACGAGGGACGGAACCTCCCTCCGGGAGCGGCCCGCACCACGGCGGGCACGGGTAGATCATACGTAATCAGAGCGAAGAGTGGGAAATCGAAAGAAAAACCCCGACTCCCAAAGCGAGCGAAGCGAAGCGCCTCCCGAATCCAGGTCCGAATGATCTCTTGTTCGTCCGATATGGCGCGGGAATTCAGGCTTTCACGACTCACGACCCCGCAAACGTAGCGAACCCCTCGTGAACCGCCGGACGAGTGTCGTGGCGGCGCTGGCGATCTCGCTTTCGGCCTTCATCGTGGACCAGGCCATCAAGCGCGTAGTCGAGGGCGCCATGGGCCTCGGAGAGAGCCTGCCCGCCATGCCCGGCATGTTGAGGTTCACGTATATCGAGAACGACGGGGGGGCGTTCGGCGTCCTCGGTGGCAGCCAGTTGGTGCTGCTTGCCGGGAGCGCGGTCGCGGTCGGGGTGGTGTTGTGGATGCTATTCTCGGGAGAACCCTCGAGGCTGACGAGCGCCGCGTGCGGTCTCATCCTCGGTGGCGCGGCGGGGAATTTGCTTGACAGGCTCACTACCGGAGAAGTGACGGACTACCTAGACCTCCAGTTCTGGCCGCTTGAGGCGTGGCCCATCTTCAACGCCGCCGACATCGCCATAACCACGGGCGTCGCGCTGCTTTTCCTCTCCGCGCTCCGCAACCCGGATAAAGGTTAGCCAGCCCGGTTCACCCATGAGAGTTCATGGAAGCAAAGTCTCGGGAGTCGTGGTCGTTCTATTCATGCTCGCGACTCTTTCCGGTTGCGCCAGGCAATCCGGCGGCGGGAAAGTCCTTCCACCAAAGGACCGAGGTTGGGATAGAAATTCACCGTCGAACGCAGACAGGAAGTCAAGCTCGCCGGTAAAAACCAACCGTTCGATTCGTCTCCGTCGCGTCGGATTCGCGCTGTCCCGAACGAGCGGAGTGTATCTCGGAGGGGTACGCGAGGATCTTGGTTCGTCTTGGCAAGAAAGGCGAAGACTCCGCCAGCGTGCGACTCAACACCCCCGCCACGCTCGGAGAGAAATACCCATCGAAGGCCGGATATTCTGGTGGATGAAAAGGATAAAGCAGCAGAGTATGTAGCAACTCTGGTTGTCCACGAAGCAAGCGGTTGATGCGGAACATGGGTGAAGTGTTCGCTTCTTCGGTGGTTCGGGAGTCGCCTCTTTTCCCGTCTCCCGAGCTGGACGGCGGTCTTGCGATCTTCGCCGCCTACTCCAGCTTGCTGAGGACGAATGCCAGCAGGAAACCCAGCGAGGTGACGACCCCGACGACATCGCCGCCTTCTTCGTAGGCTTCGGGCATCATGGTGGAGGCGAGCATGGTCAGGATGGCGCCGGCGGCGAACGCCTGTATCCCGGCCACCAGGTCTTCTGGGGCTCCGGCCAGGAACAGGTAGCCGATCAGCGCGGCGACCGCGGAGGCCAGCGTGACGGCGCTCCATACGCCCAGGATATGGGCCGTGGAGCGGCCCACGCGTTTCATCCCGGAGGCTGAGGAGAGACCTTCGGGCACGTTGGAGAGGAACACGGCGGCGACGAGGGCCGTGCTGATCCCACCCCCTTCCAGGAGGCTTATACCGATGGCGGCTGACTCCGGGATGCCGTCAAGAAGCGCGCCAATGACGATGGCGGTCGCCGAGCCACCCTGCGCGTCACCGGGGTTCTTGCGGCGTTGGCCGCCGCCCCGGCTGACGATCCGGTCCGCGGCGAAGAAGACCGCCGATCCCGAGAGAAATCCGATGGCCGCCGCGTCGAAGCCCCCCGTCAGGTATGCCTCGTCCATCAACTCGAAGGCTACCGAGGAGACCAGAACGCCAGCCCCGAACGCCATGATGAAGGCGATGGCGCGGCGCGGGACGCCCGCATAGACACCGACGAGAGCCCCGATCAGGAGCGACACTCCTCCCACGAACCCCCAGAAAGCCGCCTCTAACGCCCCAATGGCGATGACTTCCTACGGTTCCATCAAACGCTCGTACACCACGCGATACCGTCGGATGGCCTGCCGCAGTTTCTCGGTGCCTTTTTCGTCCGATTCTTCGCCGGACGAGTCATCCGGGCCGCGGGCCGAACGAGCCACGACACCGGCCCTGGCGCGGCGCGCCTCGCGGTAATCGTCGGCGACCTCCGGGTGCATGGCCGCGAGCCCGCGCTCAGTATCCTGATCGCTCTGCGAAGCGTCGGCGATGAAGTTGCGCTCCTCAAGCAACTCCGAGACGGCCCGGTCGGCTAGCTCGACGGAACGCTCCGGGTTCTCCACGAAAATGCCCTCGACCTCCCGCCACCGCTCCTCATAACGCTGTCGCGACTCGTCCGAAAGCGGCTCGACCTGCCGCTCGACCCGACCGCGACGCTGGCGTAACTCCTTCTCCGCCTCCTCCTCCGAGCCTCGCTCCTCCGCCGCGCGCTCGTACTCGGAGCCGAACTCCTCGCGTGTCCGCTCCCGTTGCTCCTCGCCTCTTTGCGTCTGCCTGCGGCGCGAGGCGAAGTAGATTACCAGCGATACGATCCCGACCAGTATCACCAGGATAATGAGCATCTCCAAACCGCCGATACCGAACATGGGCCCTCCTCACGTCAGGTTGCTCGAATAGCATCATTCCCCGAAATGCTACTTTCGTAACGCCGGGAGGTAGCCTGCTTATGCGACCTCGCGCAGCCTGCCGGTCTCGACCTCGTAGACGAAGCCGCGCACGGAGTCCTTGTGAGGGATGAACGGGCTCGCCTTTATGCGCCCGATGGACTGGCGCACGTCTCCTTCCAGGTCGGAGAAGGATTCCAGGGCGAAGTGCGGCTTCACGCCCACATCTTCCTGGATCTCTTGTTTCACCTCGTCGTCTGAGAACGTGAGCATGCCGCAGTCGGTGTGGTGGATCAGGATGATCTCGCGCGTGCCAAGCAGCCGTTGGGATATAGTCAGGGACCGGATCTCATCGTCCGTCACTACCCCACCGGCG
>JACDGB010000214.1 GCA_013815485.1 Rubrobacter sp. | reverse complement strand
CCCGTGAGGTAGGAGAAGCCGAGAGCCGCAAGGACGCGGCGAGCAAGGTAGGAGAGTTGATCGCGCAGCGGGCGCAGGACGCCGATATCGAGACGGTCGTCTTCGACCGGGGCGGCAACAAATACCACGGCCGCGTCGCGGCGCTCGCCGAGGGCGCGCGCTCCGGCGGCCTGAAGCTATAAGGATAGGGAGTAATCTTGGGACGACAGAGAAACGATAACAGAGGCGGCCAGGCCGGTCGCGGACCAGGAGGCCCCGGCGGTCCTGGTGGCCGTGGCCCTGGCGGCCCTGGTGGCCGTGGTCCGGGTGGGCCTGGCGGTGGGCGCGGCGGACCTGGTGGTGGCGGCCGCGGACGCGGCGGTCGGCAGCGCGAGAACTCGGACATTCAGGACAGGGTCGTCGAGATCCGGCGCGTCTCCAAAGTCGTCAAAGGCGGCCGGCGCTTCAACTTCAGCGCGTTGGTGGTCGTCGGTGACGGCAAGGGAAGGGTCGGCGTCGGGCTTGGGAAGGCTAATACCGTCCCTGCTGCCATCTCGAAAGGCCAGGACCGGGCGAAGGCGTCCATGTTCGACGTGCCGATGCGGAACACTACGATCCCACACGGGGTAGTCGGCAAGTTCGAGAGTTCCGAGGTGATGCTCAAGCCCGCCTCGGAAGGTACGGGGGTGATCGCGGGCGGTGGCGTCCGGGCGGTTATGGAGCTTGCCGGCGTGCGCGACGTGCTCACGAAGGCGCTCGGCTCTACTACCTCGGTCAATCTGGTGAAAGCTACGGTGGAGGGACTCAAGAGCCTGCGGACGAAGGCCCAGATCGAGCAGACGCGAGGGGTGAAGATCACGCAATGAGCCCACTCAAGGTTACTCAGATGAAGAGCGTCATCGGCTCGAAGGAGCCGCACAAGCGGACGGTGCGCGCCCTGGGACTCAAGCGCATCCGCGACTCGCGGGTGCATGGGGACACGCCCCAGATACGGGGCATGCTCCATCAGGTGAGGCACCTGGTACATGTCGAGGAGGTGGACGGCTAAAGTGAGGCTTAACGAAATATCTCCGGCTCCCGGTTCCACGAAGGCGCGCAAGCGCGTCGGGCGCGGCACGGGCTCCGGACACGGCAAGACCAGCGGACGCGGCCACAAGGGCGCGGGAGCCCGCAGCGGAGCCAGCGTGCCAGCCGCCTACGAAGGCGGACAGATGCCCCTGCAACGCCGACTGCCGCGGCTGAAGGGCATGGCGCGCGGACGGCACACCGTCGCCCGTCCAAAGGTCTACGCCGCCGTCAACGTCGGGGAACTTGAGGTCATCTCCGGTGATACGATAAGCGTGGAGGATATGCGGGCCGCGGGGCTCGTCGGCAAGCGGGGCGTTCTGGTCAAGATATTGGGAGACGGTGAGATCTCCCGCTCCGTGAAGGTCGAGGCACACGCTTTCTCCGGCACGGCGCGGGAGAAGATAGAGGCGGCCGGCGGAAGCGTCGAGGTACAGGAGAGATAGAGATATGCTAGGAGCCCTGGGAAATGCGTGGCGCGTACCGGAGTTGCGCCAGAAGCTCATGTTCACGGCGATGCTCATCGCCCTGTACCGGCTGGGCGCCTTCGTCCCCCTGCCCGGCATAGACCGGGAGGCCATCTCCGCGCAGGGCGGCAACTCGGTAACGGCCCTCTTCGGGGTGTTCACCGGCGGGGCGTTCAGCAACCTCGCTATTTTCTCGCTGGGGATCATGCCGTATATCACGGCGGCCATCGTGATGCAGTTGATGACGGTGGCGATACCGCGCTTGCAGGAACTCGCCAAAGAAGGCGAGGCGGGACAGCAGAAGATCACGCAGTACACCCGCTACTTCACGCTGGTGCTGGCGTTTATCCAGTCCATAGCGATGGTCCTGTTCTTCCGTTCTGGATCTTTCGGTCCGGTGCTCGCGGGGGCGACGCCGATAGATTACTTGCTGGTCGTCCTCACCCTGACCACCGGCGTCATGCTGACGATGTGGCTCGGGGAGCTTATAACCCAGCACGGCCTCGGCAACGGCATCTCCCTGATAATTACGGCTTCGATCATCTCCCAGGCCCCGACCGCTCTCGGGGCACTCTTCAGTGACGGTAACGTGTTGAACATCGTTGTCCTCGGGCTTTTGGCGGTCATGATCGTGGCTGCCATCGTGTTCGTGAACGAGGGACAGCGACGGATCCCGATCACCTACGCCAAGCGGCAGGTTGGGCGGCGCATGAGCCAGGGCGGGACGACGTACCTGCCGCTGAAGGTGAACATGGCCGGGGTCATCCCGATCATCTTCGCCTCTTCGCTCCTGATCTTCCCCGTTATTCTGGGGGAATTCGCCTCGGGCGGGCAGCAGGATTCGATCCTCGGGCGGATCTCGCTGTTCTTCGCGCCGGGCAACGGGCCTTACCTATTCCTGTACGCGCTCCTGATCATCATGTTCACGTATTTCTACACGGCGGTGCAGTTCAACCCGATAGAGCACGCCGACAACCTCCGCAAGAGCGGCGGATACGTGCCGGGCATCCGTCCGGGGCGACCGACAGCGGAGTACCTGAACAGCGTTCTCACCAGGATCACGCTGTTTGGCGCCCTCTTCCTGGCGGCGGTGGCCGTGGTCCCGTACTTCATCTCCGGCGCGCTTGGTCTGGGCAACCAGATCTTCCTGGGTGGCACCTCGATGTTGATCGTAGTCGGCGTCTCGCTGGATACGGTGCGCCAACTCGAAAGTCAGTTAATGATGCGTAACTACGAAGGGTTCTTGAAGAAGCGATGAGGGTTGTCATATTTGGTCCACAGGGGGCGGGCAAAGGAACGCAGGCGCAGCGCATCGCGCAGAAGACTGGCGCGGAGCACATCTCCACCGGAGACCTCGTGCGTGCGGAGATAAAGAGCGACTCGGAGTTGGGGCAGAAGATTCAGGAATACAACGACCGGGGAGATCTGGTGCCGGATGAGATCATCATCGAGATGGCGAAGCCGTACCTCGCCCAGACGGACGCCTGGCTTTTGGACGGCTTCCCTCGCAACGAGGCTCAGGCGAAGGCGCTGGACGACGCGCTCGGAGACCTCGGTTTCGGGCTCGACGCCGCGATAGCGATGGAGGCGCCGGACGACGCGCTCGTGGAGCGGCTCTCGGGGCGGCGAGCTAGTGAGTCTACCGGCAGGATCTACCACGTCGAGCACGACCCGCCGCCCGAAGACGACCCCGGCCCGTTCACCCAGCGCAATGACGACACCGAGGAGGCGATCCGGCATCGTCTGGAGATTTACCACGAGCAGACCGAGCCGCTCAAGGATTACTACGACGAACGCGGCATCCTGGTCTCGGTGGATGCCACGAAGAGCATCCCGGAGGTCACGGAGGAAGTGCTCCGCGCGGTCGGCGAGGACGGCTGAGACCGTGATCGTTCGCAAGAGCCCCGACGAGTTGGAGGCGATGGAAGAGGGTGGAAGGATCACCTCAGCCTGCCTGAAGATGCTATCGGAGAACGTGCGGGTCGGCATCACCACGCGGGAGTTGGACCGCCTGGCCGAGGAGTTTATCCAGGACCACGACGGCAAGCCGGAGTTCAAGGGTTACCAGGGTTTCCCGGCCTCCATCTGCGCCTCGCCGAATACCATGATCGTACACGGCATCCCCGGCACGTACCGCCTGAGGGACGGGGACATCATCTCCCTGGACGTGGGCGTGCGCTACCGGGGCTTCGTGACCGATGCGGCCACCACTGTCGCGGTTGGCGAGGTGCCGGAAGATACAGTCGATTTGCTCGATGTCACGCGGAAATGTCTGTCGGAGGCGGCGGAGCAGGTTCGGGCGGGCAACCGGCTCGGGGATATCGGGCACGCCATACAGTCGGTGGCGGAAGCACAGGGGTACGGCGTGATCCGGGACCTCGTCTCTCATGGTGTCGGGCGCAGCATGCACGAGGACCCACAGATTCCCAACTTCGGTCGTCCCGGCACGGGGCCGTTTCTCCTGGCTGGCATGGTCTTTGCCATAGAGCCCATGATCACGCTCGGAGGATACGAGATCGAGATGAGCTCGTGGGATGGATGGTCCATCTTTACCGCCGATGGCTCGCTCTCGGCCCACTACGAGCATACCGTAGCCGTGACCGAGAACGGCCCCCGAATCCTCACGAACGGCGCGTGAGAAGGGGATTCGGGGTTGGGACAAACTTGCCGGACGTGATAAGATCACCGTTTGGTTTCAGGCATTTTGTAACCGTCACGGAGAAGGAGATCAAGTAGGTTCTTGGCTAAAGAAGACGTTATAGAGGTTGAAGGCACGGTCACCGAAGCGTTGCCCAACACGCAGTTTCGGGTGGAACTCGAGAACGGACACAATGTTCTCGCGCACATCTCGGGCAAGATGCGGATGAACTACATTAGGATATTGCCGGGTGACCGGGTGAAGGTGGAGTTGAGCCCCTATGACTTGAGCCGGGGACGTGTCACTTACAGGTTCAGGACCTAGAAAGTCAGGAGAAAATTGTGAAGGTGAGAGCGAGCGTGAAACCAATGTGCGAGC
>JACDGB010000213.1 GCA_013815485.1 Rubrobacter sp. | reverse complement strand
CTTCAGCGCCTCCCGTACATTGTTGAGTTTGCCGAATGAGACCTGTTCGGGGCGCAGGGTCCCCGCGTCCTTCATGCGACCGAGGTGCAGCGCAACAAGCGTGCCCTTCTCGATCTCTAGCATCATGTCAACCAGCTTCTTCTGGGTGAGCTGGAACGAGGCTATTGGCTTGCCGAACTGCTCGCGCCTCTTCGCGTACTCCACGGCGCACTCCAGACACGAGCGGGCTGCGCCCATCGCGCCCCAGATGATGCCGTACCGCGCCTCGTTCAAGCACGCGAACGGCCCTCGCAGACCCTTCGCGCCAGGCAACATCGCCGTTTCGGGGAGCCGCACGCCTTCCAGTTTCAGGTCGCACTGGATGGAGGAGCGCATGGAGAGTTTGTTCCCTATGTCCTTCGCGGAGAAGCCGGGAGTGTCGGTCGGGACGAGGAAGCCCCGGACTGGGGTGTTCTCCTCGCTGGTGCGCGCCCAGATCACGGCGATGTCGGCTATCGTTCCCATACCGATCCAACGTTTCGAACCGTCGAGGACCCAGTCAGAGCCGTCTTTCCGGGCGAACGTCTTCATGCTCGCGGGGTCGCTGCCAGCCTCGGGCTCGGTGAGTCCGAAACAGCCGATCCTCTCTCCCTTCGCCATCCGCGGCAGCCACTCCTGTTTCTGTTCCTCGGAGCCGAACTCGTGGATCGCCGACATCGCCAGCGAACCCTGTACGCTCACGAAAGTGCGGAGGCCCGAGTCTCCAGCTTCCAGTTCCATGCACGCCAGACCGTAGGCGACCGCGCTCTTTCCGGCGCATCCATACCCTTCGAGGTGCATCCCGAGAAGCCCCTTCGCAGCCATCTCCGGGACCAGCTCATGCGGGAATACCGCCCTCTCCCACCAGTCCTCGATGCGCGGTTCGATCCGCTCCCGCACGAAGCCCCGAATGTCCTCGCGGACTTCGATCTCCTCCCCGGACAGATGAGCGTCTATGTCCAGGAAATCATTTGGATCATGGGCTTTCGACGCCTCTTTCGCTTTGGAATCCGTGTGCGCGGTAGTCATCCCGGTGCCTCCGTGTCCGCCTGCCTGCCGGGTCGGATTGTCCCACACAACCTGGCACCGGATCGCGGTCCACTTTCACAATGTCGCGCCGGGAACCACGAACCGGCTAAACTGCGGTCATGGACGAGGCGCGCAACGTATCCTTCGATGAACTGGAATGGACAGACGACGCCCCCGGCATCCGGGCGCGGGAAGTCGAAGTGGAGGGAGCCCGTTGGGCGATGGTCGAATATGGCGAGGGCGCGAGCCGGGACGACTGGTGCGAAGAAGGACATCGCGGATACGTGATATCAGGCCGGATCGAATACCAGTTCGACGACAACCGAAAATCCTTGCGGGCCTCGGACGGAGAGGCGTTCCTGCTCCCACCGGCTCCTTTGGGAGCCGGAGCGCACCGGGGACGCAACGCCGCCCCCGGCCCGACGCGCCTCTTCCTCATAGACGACCCGACGTGAGCCTCCCCCTCGAAGGCGTGAAGGTCCTCGACCTCTCGCGGGTCCTCGCCGGCCCATACGCCACGATGTCGCTTGCTGACCTCGGGGCGGACGTTCTCAAGGTCGAACACCCCGAACGCGGCGACGACACCCGCCACTGGGGACCACCATTCGCCGGAGAAGGAGAAGACCGCCAGTCAGCCTACTTCCTCTCCGTCAACCGCAATAAACGCTCCATTGGGATAGACCTGAAGACGCCGGAGGGCTTGGAGCGCGTGAAGAGGCTCGCCGCAAACGCCGACGTGCTCGTGGAGAACTGGCGGCGCGGCGCTCTGGAAAAACTCGGCCTCGGCTACGAGGAACTGAAAGCAACGAACCCCGGCCTCGTGTACTGCTCTATCACCGGCTTCGGTCCGGGCCCGGATGAGGACCGTCCCGGCTACGACTTCCTGGCGCAGGCGAGAGCCGGCATCATGGGCATCACCGGCTTCCCGAACTCCGATGGCGGCAAGCCCACGAAAGTCGGGGTCGCCATCGCGGACATCGTCTGCGGTCTGCACGCGGCGACCGCGATCCTGGCCGCACTGCACCGCCGCAACGCCACGGGGGAGGGGGTCCGAATAGAGGTTCCGCTCTTCGAGAGTGCCCTCTCCTGGCTCGCCAACCGCGCCCAGGAATACCTCGTCTCCGGCGAAGACAAGGGCCGCATGGGCAACGCCCACCCAACCATAGTCCCATACCAGACCTTCAACGCCTCGGATAAGCAAATCGCTGTCGCGGTCGGCAACGACGCCCAGTTTGCCCGGTTGTGCGAAGCTCTCGGCCGGGAAGACCTCGCCAGCGACGAACGCTACGCCACAAACCCAGGCCGGGTCGCCAACCGGGAGACGCTCGTCGCCGACCTGCAAACGGAGTTCTCGAAACACACCGCCGAGGAGTGGGTCGAGAAGGTCAGAGAGGCAGGGGTTCCCTGCGGTCCCGTCAACACGCTCGCCGGCGTGTTCGAGGACAAGCACGTGCTTGGCTCCGGCATCTTGCAAGAAGTGGACCATCCGACCGCCGGGACGATAAAGCTGCTCGCCTCGCCGGTGCTAATAGACGGCGAGCGTCTGCCGATACGGCGTCCTCCGCCGACGCTCGGACAGCACACCGGGGAAGTCGGGGACGGAGGGTGACCCTACAGTAACGCTCAAAAGCATTGACCTCAATCAGGTCCTGACTGAGACAAAAGCGAGTATCAGGAAGACAATCACTCCTGGTACGGCTCCCAAGAAGGCCACCATATATGGGTTAACGACGCCGACCAAGCCTCCCATTTTAAAGCCAAGACTGTTCTGATAACTTCGCGATCTTCGTAACCTCCCTACGCGGAACGCTCGATCTCACCTTCCCAATTTCCCAGCACTTCTTCGAAAAACCCCTTGGGCCAATCCTCCTCGCTCACCTCCTTAACGACGATCTCAGCCAGATACTCCGAGAGATCTCCCTCGCTCCCGAGCCTTCCGCCTGAGAACCTCCGCCGTCTTCTCCGGCACGTATAAATGCAACTGCGGCATGCGCCTCGACCTCCTCTCATATATGCCGAGTAGTATGCGGTGTATTTACGAATGGCGATATCCGCCGTCCGGGTTGCGTCCAACCTTTCGACGGAGCCGCTGAAGGTATCGAGGAGGAGGTTGGGGAAGAGGACGAAGGCGGTAAGAAAGAAGCTCACCCGAAGCGAGGTCTCGGGAGCGAGCGGCTATGAGGAGGCCGTTCGGGGCTATGGGGTTTCCGTTTTTTCGAGGTCGGCCCGGATGCCGTACTCCCTTGCCGGGGCCGTTGAAGCCGAGGTTTGGAAACGGGATCGGGTCGGTTCATGGTGAGGCGAGGCGGGCGAGTTCGAGGAGGAAGTTCGGGTAGATTCCCAAAGCCACGGAGATCGCCGCGCTCAAAGCGAGGGGGAACACTATGAAGAAGGAGACTTCTTTGATCGGATTCTTCGACGCCTCTTTGGCGGGTTGGGATGCTTCGTCGTCCTCCCTTTCCTCGGAGCGTCCGAAGAAGATCATGCGGAAGACCCGCAAATAATAGGCGGCACTCAGAAGCGTGCTTATGAGAAGGACGAAGAAGAAGGCGATCTGCCCGGCCTGGATGGTGCCGAGAAAGAGGTACCATTTCGTTATGAACCCGGCGGTCGGCGGGATGCCGACGATGCTTACGGCCCCGACCGCGAACGCCCCCGCCGTCCACGGCATGAGGCGCGCGATGCCACCCATCTCCGAGACTTTCAACGTGCGGGCGGCGATGTATATCGAGCCGGCGCAGAAAAATAGCGTGATCTTCCCGAAGGCGTGGTTGGCGATGTGGATGATCCCACCCGTCATGCTCTCGGGACTGAGGAGAGCCACGCCAAGCACCATGTACGAAAGCTGGCTGATAGTCGAGTAAGCCAAAATGCCTTTGATGTTGTCCACCGTGAAAGCGTAAAACGAAGCCACCAAAATGGTGAACGAAGCGATAATGGCCGTTACGAACCCCAAATTCAACTGCCCCATCAACTCCGGCCCGAAGACATCGAGTATCACCCGGAGTATTACGAAGACGCCCACGTTGACGACGGCGACCGCGTGCAAAAGCGCGCTCACGGGGACGGGGGCGACCATCGCGTTCGGCAGCCAGGCGTGGAGGGGCATGATCGCGGCCTTCGCGGCTCCCGCCAGAAACATGAAATAAACGATGACCAAAACCGTACCGCCCGCCCCGGCGGCGAAGACCCCGCCCGACTGGAAATCGAAGGTGCCGGAGATTATGTACGTCAGGAAAACGGCGGGCAACATGAAGATGATCGAAGCCCCGAGATGGTAAAAGAGGTACTTCCGCCCGGCGGCGACGGCCTCCCGCGTCCCCTCGTGCGTCACGAGAGGGTACGTGACGAACGTAAGGATTTCATAGAAGACATACAAAGTGAGGAGGTTTGCGGAGAAGGCGATCCCCATCGTGGCCGCGAGGGTGACGGCGAAGCAAGCGTAAAACCTCGTCTGGTCATGCTCCCCGAGGGCGCGCATGT
>JACDGB010000212.1 GCA_013815485.1 Rubrobacter sp. | reverse complement strand
ACCCCTCGGAATCCGGCCGCTCGCAACCCGCTAAAACAGCGGGCTTTCGTCTTCCCAAGAGCGTACCAAATAAAGTAGACTTTATCCGGTACAGAATTAGTCACATTGGAGCAAGGGCTGACTCTATCTGTGCATCGGCAGTAAACGCGGACCCCCTTCGGGAGCATCCGAATACCTGAGTGCGAAGTTCGCGGGGACGAAGCCAGGGTAGAGCACGGGTTACGGGGCGCCGCCTGCACGGTGGCGCGGTGTCCGAAGATCAGGCTCCTCGGCCCGATCCAGCCGGGGTTCCGTCTTCGCTCCCGAGTCAGCATTCATGGCTCGAGTCTCAGACCGGGACGAGACACGTTGCAGCGTCACCAGAGTGATGTCGTCCTCTTGCTCCCACCCCTCGCCGGTAAATCGCCGCAGCGCCTCCATCACGCTCGCGGCGAGGGCTTTCGCGCCCGCCGCGCGTCCGGCGCGTTGGGACAGTAGGCTCCGAAGGCGGGGCGAGCCCAGCATCTCGCGCTCCGGGTTGTGGGCTTCGACGAGCCCGTCGCTGTAGAACAGGATGCCGTCTCCTGGAGCTAGCACGGCCTCCTTCTCCTCGTAGGTCATGCCTGGCATCAGGCCGAGGGGCATGCCGGTTGCCCAGAGCTCTGTCGCATCGCCCCGATGTCGGTGGCACGGGGGGTTGTGTCCGGCGTTGGCGTAGGTGAGGCGACCGCTATCGGGATCCAGGACGCCGCAGAAGCAGGTCGCGAACACGTTGGGCGGTATGTAAGACCAAAGAACCTCGTTGGCCTGCGCCAGCAACTGTCCCGGCGCGGGGCTCGTTCGGGCGATGGCGCGGAGGATACTCTGCGTGTTGGCCATCACCAGGGCCGCCGCGATCCCCTTGCCTGAGACGTCGCCGATCACGAGGCCCACGCGACCGTCCTCCAAGGGGAGAAAGTCGTAGAAGTCGCCGCCCACCTCCCGGGCCGGATGGTAGAGTGGCGCCACCTCCCAGCCGTCGAGCCGAGGTAGCTCCTTCGGGAGCAGGGCCTGCTGGATGCGCCGCGCCACCCGCAAGTCCTCCTCGATCCGCTCGCGCTCGCGTAACTCTTGCTCGAGCCGCTGCTGCGTCAGCTCGTACATGCCCCCGCCCTCACTCCACTCCTCGACGATCCTGCCCCCGGCCACGCGGTTGATAGTGATGGCCGTGGTCTCCACGTCCGTCCCGGTCGGCGCCATCCCGGCGAATTCCCCCCGGTCGTGGGCGCCGCGCACCGTGAGGCGGCTTATAACCTTGTCCCCCTCGGCCACCTGATCCTCGATTATGAGGCGGGCGTCGGAGAAAGCGGCCTGATCCTCTGCGACTCCTCGTATGTAGTCTTCGCGAGTGTGGCCCTGTCCGGGGAGGACGCTGCGGTCGACGAAATCTGGTGACATCATCTTCGCCAGCGCGGCCATGTCCCCCTCGTTCTGGGCCCTGAGGAAACGGCGGACCAGGACTTTGTTCTCTTCGGTGGACATGGGTTTCCTATCCGTCCCCAACCCGCTTTCGTGGACATGGATCGTCAGCCACCCAGCATGCTACAAAGCAGGTCCCGAGGCAACCGCGGCCCTATTTCTCTGTCGCACCAGATCGCGCGGAGGATGCGCTCCGGAAGGTTTGCTACTGTTGGCATCTCCCGAGCAACCGAAAAGGTCACCCATTCGGGGGATGCGATCGCCCTCGCGCGGGTGTACGCTGCCCACTGCCGCGCTTTCGGGGACGGGATTGGCACACTACGTCTCCCCGCCCCGCGAGCAGCGAAGGCGCGGCGGCAGAAGAACTAGAGATGGCACGCCGATGCTACGAAGGAGGACGGGAGATGCAGCCGGAAGACAACAAAGCCCTGGTACGCCGCTTCTTTCAGGAAGGTCTCGCCGGGCTAGACCCCGCCGTGGTGGACGACGTCTTCGCTCCTCGCCACGTCCTTAGCAGCCCCGCGTTAGGGGCGGAAGAGGTGACCGGCACCGAGGTGATCAAGAGCGCGATCGAGGAGTTCCGCGGTGACGGGGGCGGGGTAAGGTGCACCATCGAAAGGCAGATCGCCGAGGGGAACTGGGTCGCCACCAGCTACACGCTGACCCAGGGAGGGCAAGACCATGTGGGCCTAATGCTCAGCCGCGTTGCTGGGGGCAGGATCCGGGAGAGCCGAGTCGTGGCAAGTGACGTCTCGGGACCGGACGAGCGTGGGACGGCGAGGAAGGCGTTCAACTGATCGAACGAGCGCTACGTTATCGTTGCATCTGACCTCGAGCAAGCAACTCCTCCAGGTAGCCCGTGTCGTATCGGCCAGAACGGAAGGCGTCCGTCTCTAGCAGACGCAGGTGGAGCGGTATGGTCGTCTTGATGCCCCCGATACGATACTCGCCTAGAGAGCGGCGGGCGCGCCGCATGGCCTCCTCGCGATCGAGCCCCCAAACTACCAGCTTGCCGACCAGCGAGTCGTAGAATGGCGGTATCCCGTAGCCCTGGTAGATTGCCGAGTCCACCCGCACCCCGGGTCCACCGGGAACCTCGAGAGAGGAGACCTCCCCCGGAGAGGGCATGAAGTCCTGCTCCGGGTCCTCGGCGTTGATACGGAACTCCATCGCGTGCCCGATGAACGGCACTTCTTCCTGCCGCATGCTCAGTGACTCGCCCGCGGCTACCCGTAGCTGCTCCTTGACCAGGTCCATACCCGTGAGCATCTCCGTGACCGGATGCTCGACCTGTATGCGGGTGTTCATCTCGATGAAGTAGAAGTTCTCGTGCTCATCCACCAGGAACTCCACGGTCCCCGCGCCCGCGTATTCGACCTCCCGCGTCAGCCGAACCGCAGCCTTGCACATCTCCTCGCGGGTCTCCGGGCTTATGCCGGGTGAGGGAGCTTCCTCGATCACCTTCTGGCGGCGCCGCTGCATCGAGCACTCGCGTTCGTAGAGGTGAATGACCGCGCCTTCGCTGTCCGCCAGCACCTGCACCTCGACGTGGCGTGGCCCGACCAGAAGCTTCTCCAGGTACAGCGAGCCGTCTCCGAAAGCCTTCTCCGCTTCCTGGCGGGCGACGCGGACGGCCTGCCGCAGCTCTTCTTCGCTCTCCGCCACGCGGATACCGCGTCCGCCGCCTCCGGCGGAGGCCTTTACCATGACCGGGTAGCCGATCTCCCCGGCCATCTCCGCCGCCTCATCCGCGGAGTTGATCTTCTCTGAACCTGGAACGACCGGCACACGGGCTCCCATGGCGATCCCGCGCGCCGCGGACTTGTTGCCCATCTTCTCGATGGCCTCCGCTGGCGGGCCAATAAACGTGATCCCGGCGTCTTGGCACGCCGCCGCGAAGCGGGCGTTCTCGGACAGGAAGCCGTAGCCCGGATGGATGGCTTCCGAACCCGTCTCCTCCGCGGCGCCGAGCAGCGCCTTGACGTTCAGGTAGCTCTTGCCCGCTGGAGGCGGGCCGATACGGACGGCTTCTCCGGCGTGGCGTACGTGAAGGGCAGCCTCGTCGGCGTCGGAGTAGACGGCGACGGTTGGTATATCGAGCTCCTGGCAGGCTCGTATCACCCGGAGCGCGATCTCCCCGCGGTTGGCAACGAGTACTTTTCCAAGCATTCCAGCCCCTTTCAGACTCGGAACGGCGCGATAGCGGGGGCGACGCCGACCGCCACGAGCGCGGCCACGCCTACTTTGATTAGATCAAAGGCCACGAAGGGCAGCACGCCCTGGGCCAGCGCCACGGCAGGCGGTAGGTCCGTAACCACTGCGAGCCACGTCGCGCCGAAGGCGTAGATAACGGCGAGCGCAGCCACCCCACACAACACGCTGGTCAACAGCGCTCGGCCACTGCGGCGGCGAGCGGGTAGGAGACGAGGTAGCCTCCGGTCGGTCCGACGATAGTGCCGAGTCCGCCGTGGAACTGTGCGAAGACCGGGGCGCCAACGGCCCCGACGAGCAGATAGATTGTCATCGCCAGGGCTCCGTAACGCGGCCCGAGCAGCAGCCCCGAGAGGATCACGGCGAGGACCTGCAACGTGAACGGGACGGCGAAGAGCGGCACGGCGATCTGGGCCGCCACCGCCGTCACCGCCGCCATCAGCGCCGTGCGGGTCATCTTCCGCAGTTGCAACTCGTCCTCCTATCCGTCCGGCCACATGGGCGGCCGTGTCCCGGCTCGGCCCATCTCCTATTAAACATGAATGGGAGCACGTTTTGACCGGGACTCGTGGCATCGGTAGTATTCCCTTCACCCTAGAAGAAGGCGAGGTGGGAAGACGGATATGGGCGGAGGCGTGGAAACGGAGCTGCCACGGGCCAGGTACAGCTACGGCGGGGATGAGTACGTGTTCGTGGAGCTTGCCGAGGCGATGAGCCTGAAGGTCAACTTCCGCGCGATGGCGATCACGGATCGGCTCCGCGATGACGGCATCGAGGGCGTAACGGACATTTGCCCTTCCAACGCCTCCTACATGGTCCGCATAGACCCGGACGTGCTGCCGCCGGACGACCTGATCCAGCGCCTCCAGCAGATAGACGAGGAG
>JACDGB010000211.1 GCA_013815485.1 Rubrobacter sp. | reverse complement strand
GAGTTCTGCTGCAGCCTCGAGGTTGCCGGTATGGTTCCAGAGCTCTCCTTGCTCCCGGCGCACTAGGGCCTTGTTCTCTTCTACCGACATGCTCCTCCTTCTCGTATCCGCTTAGGATTCTAGCGG
Source organism: Rubrobacter sp. (assembly GCA_013815485.1). GTDB lineage: Bacteria > Actinomycetota > Rubrobacteria > Rubrobacterales > Rubrobacteraceae > JACDGB01. The sequence continues at coordinate 4,492 of JACDGB010000211.1, read as the reverse complement.
GTCAAACCCTGCCCACCGATGAGTATGATGCCAGCTACCGCAGCGCGGCGCATGCCCTCTCAACAGGCGAACTTCTGAGAATTTACCTTCCGAGACTGTCCGAAAAGGGTCGGAGGAGCATGCGGTGTAACCTTACGGACCACCGAAACGGTACTTTTCGGCCCATTTTGGCCTCCCTACACCTCCCAAATCCACGGTCAAACCGTTGCTCGTACCCCTTTTCGGACAGTTTCTCCACGCACTCCGGTGAATAGCCTTTTATCAGATGCGCGAAGCGAGGCCCCGACCCTTTCTTAGTCTCCCCGGTCCACTACCGTAAGGAGGCCCCGAGGTTAGATCCAGATGTCCGAGGTTACGTCGCCCCCGGGGTAGCGCATCTCGTGAGCACGAGCGGGTCCAGCGGGTTCTTTGCCGAAGTCCACGTAGAAGTCCTCGTTGATCTTCATGCCTCCTTGTTCGGTGTCGCAGTCGATCTGGAGCAGGTAGGAGCCCGCTTCGGCCATCTTGGGGTAGAACTGGTTGTCCCAGCTGCTATAGAGCGAGTTGGTGACGTAGAGGCGCTTGCCATCGAGCGAGAGCTGGAGCATCTGCGGGCCGCCCTCGAGCTTGCGACCCGCGACCTGTTGGCTCTTGCCGAGCACTCCGCCGCACCAGACTTGGCCGGTGAGCCTGGGATTTGAGGGATCGCTTATGTCGTACTGCCTGAGGTCGCCGTGCAGCCAGTTGGAGAAGTAGAGGAAGCGGTCATCCATCGAGACGAGCAGGTCAGTGATCAAGCCGGGCATCGGCATCGGCCAGCCCTCGACGTCTTCTGAGGGCACGTCTATGACCTTCTCGACCTCCCAGTGGCCGTTCTCCTTGTGCCAGTGGTACATGTTGGAGCTAAGGGCCGCGCCGACGAAGCCGTGGGTGCTCTCCGGGTCGTGGTGGAAGCGGACCTCCAGCGGTATCCAGCCGTCCTCCCCGAGGTCCACGCTACGTGAGATCTCGTGCTTCTCCCAGTCCCAGAAGTGTAGCTGGCGACCGTACTTGCCCTCAGCCACGTCCTTGGGGTCGAAGCCACTCTGGTAGGTATTGGGAGCGGCCCACTCGCTGGAGACCATGACGTTGTGGCGCGGCTGGTACCAGAAGTCGTAGTTGTAGCCCATGCCTTCTGTGTTGTTCTCCCATCGACCCGCTATATTGAAGTCCTCATCCAGCACCAGGAAGCCCCCCGGGCCGTTGCCCTCACCGTCGCCGAGCATGGAGATCATGATCCTGTCCGGCAGGCAGTGGACAGTGTGCGGGGCGGTGAGGTTGGTCTTCTCGACGATCTCCTCGGGCTCTATGACCTTGTGGAGCTTCGGAGAGCGCTCCTCGGCGGTATCTATGATGTGTATGCGGCTCGAGCGCTGGCCCGGAACGACCAGGAAGCGGCGCGTCTTGCCCTCCTCACCGTGGCAGGAGCTACAAGCGTTCCAGCCGAAGTGGTGCAACTCGTCGCCGACGTTGGGCATGGGGGTGCGCTCGACCACCCGCGAGTAAGTGGGGGACTCCGGATCCACGTCAACGGTCGCCAGGTAGTCCGGCTGCTCAACCCCCGTCCCAACGTAGAGCGCTACGGTGTAGAGCACCTTCTCGCGCTCGGCCTTCATCGCCTCCTCGGGAGAGGCGTATCCAGGCCCACAACAGGCGTGCCCCTCGTGGTTCGTCTCGTGCGCGTCGGACACGATGCATACTCCTTCCTCCCACTTCTGCGCAGCGGGCCAACCCAGCGGGCCAACCCTTTGGCCCGAGTCCATAATACTCTTACCACAAAGCCTCCGCATTCCCATACAAGCAAGGCGAACTTCTGAGACTTCTGAGAATTCACCCTACAGCATCACTTAGGCTGCTCCTGGGTTACCCTTCCGGTAGGACGAGGAAGGGAGCGGTATGGTTGCGCAAGATGCGATGGTCGAATCGGCCGCCGTTGGCGGGTGGTCGGAGGCGTTGGGCGCGTTGCACGAGCGAATAGGCCACCGCTTCGCCCGTTCGGAGGCCAGGGAGCGTGTGCGCCGGTATCTCTTTGGCCTGCTCGGAGAGGTCGAGCGCAAGAACGGCTGGCGGCTCGCCGAGGCCGTCGGGGAGCGGGACCCGCAGGGGGTGCAGCGCCTCTTGAACTCCGCCAAGTGGGACGCCGGTGCCGTCCGCGACGATCTTAGAGAGTACGTGGTGGAGCACCTCGGTGACGAGGAGACTGGCATCCTCATCGTGGACGAGACCGGCTTCCTGAAGAAGGGCGAGAAGAGCGTAGGTGTTGCTCGCCAGTACACCGGCACGGCCGGGGATACGAGCAATTGCCAGGTCGGCGTGTTCCTGGCCTACGCCTCCGAGAAGGGAGCAGCCTTCGTCGACCGGGCGCTCTACCTGCCGAAGGGATGGACGAGCGATCCCGCTCGGAGGACCGAAGCCGGCGTCCCCGAGGGGATCGCCTTCCGCAACAAGATAGAGTTGGCCGAACGCATGCTGGAGAGGGCATTCGCGGCCGGGGTCCCCGCGAGGTGGGTGGTCGCGGACTCCTTCTACGGCCGCTCGCATGCCTTCCGAGGGTGGCTGGAGAAACGACAAAGGCCGTACGCGGTGATGGTCCCGAAGACCAACGCCGTCCCGCTGGGCGGGCGCAAGAAGAAGATCGAGCAGCACGTCGAGCGGCTACCAGAGGACGCGTTCTCGGAGGTGCTCCCCGCCCGGGACGGCGGCGGCAGACGCCCCTGGGAGTGGGCGTGCCTGGACCTGGCGGCCGATCCCGAGAAGGGGATGCGCCGGTGGCTGCTCGTCCGCAGGAGCACCGACGACCCCGAGGACCGCGGCTTCTACCAGGCCTACGGCCCGGAGGGGACGACCGTGGAGGAACTCGTTGGGGTGTGCCAGGACCGCTGGGCGGTGGAGGAGTGCTTCGCCGAGGCCAAGGGCGAGGTCGGCATGGACCACTACGAGGTGGGATTCCCCCGCTAGCACGGACACGTTCGCCTTACGCGACGCTGGCTTCTACTATTCTATCCTCCTCGAAGTCGGCGGGACTCTTGTAGCCCAATGACGAATGCAGCCGGCGGGTGTTGTAGAAGGTTTCGAGGTAGTCGAAGATGGCCGTCTTTGCCGCCTGACGGCCAGGGAACTTCAGGCTGCTCACCAACTCGGCTTTCAGCGTCGAGACGAAACTCTCCGCCATGGCGTTGTCCAGAGCCGTCCCGGTCCTCCCCATCGACGGGGTGATGCCAACTTCCCTCAACCTTTCCGAGAAAGAGAGCGCGGTGTACTGGACGCCCTGGTCGGAATGGTGCACCAGACCGGCAGCGGGCTTCCTCCTCCACACCGCCATCCGGAGGGCATCGATCACGAGTTCGGTCCTCAAGTGGTTCTCCATCGCCCACCCGACGATCCTGCGAGAGTAAACATCGAGGATGAAAGCCAGGTAGAGGAAACCTTCCTGCGTGGCGACATAAGTGATGTCCGCCACCCAGATTCTGTCCACCTGCGTGGCCGCGAAGTCCCTCTTTACGAGGTCCTCCGCAGCAGCAGATCTCTTGCCTCGACGCGTGGTCCCTTTCCTCCTACCGCGCATGCAGCCTTGTAGTCCGGCTTTGCGCATGAGTCTCTCGACCCGCTTGCGGCTACAGCGAACCCCGAGCTCTCTCAACTCGGCATGCACTCTCGGAGAGCCGTAGGTTTCGCGGCTACGCTCATGGATCTGCCTAACCTTCTCGGTGAGGGCGCCGTTCTCGCGGTTCCTCCTCGAGGGCGGCCGGCCCTTCCAGCCGTAGTAGCCGCTCTTCGAAACACCCAGGATCTTGCACAAAACATAGACCGGGAAGTTCGCCCTCTCCGCATCGATGAGCTTGAATAGTCTCATCGGATCCCGTCTTCCCTCGCAAAGAAGGCCGTCGCTTTTCGGAGGATCTCTTTCTCTTGCTTGAGCACCTTGTTTTCACGGCGCAAGCGGCTCAGTTCCTCCCGCTCATGTGTGGTAAGCCCTTCGCGCTCACCCTCGTCGACCTCGTGCTGGCGGACCCACCTCCTCATGGACTCGCTGGCGATGCCTAGCTCCTCGGCCATCTTCGGGATCGACTTGTTCGAGGAGCGGTAGAGCTTGACGGCCTCCCTCTTGAATTCCGGCGGGTAGTGCGGTGTTGGTCCCGGCACTGTGGACCCCCTTTCCGAGGACTCATCGTCCCCACTTTAGAGTGTCCTTCTTACCGGGGGAAGCCCACTGGTCGGCTTCGAGGTCCCGATAGAGCTGTGGTACACGACCCTGGCCCTCCTGGCCGCCTTCACGCCGGTCAACCGACTTAGCGGCGGGGAGGAGTTGGGTAACTTCCTCTTGCACCTGTTCTTCGCCGTCTTGGGGGCGGGGACGGTCCTCTCTACGCTGGTCGGTCAAGGCCCGGTCTTCTTCCTGTTCCTGGTCATCTTGGTGGCGATCCACGCCTTGGTGGTGTTCGGGATAGAGCGCTGGAGGAAGATAGAGTTAGAG
>JACDGB010000210.1 GCA_013815485.1 Rubrobacter sp. | reverse complement strand
CCTCCTTTCCTCTCTATCCGCTCATATGTTTCCAAAGTCTCCCGAAGGCGACCTTCTGGAAATTAGCTGGTCCTCCAGCAGCGCGGGATCCCGCTCCCAAGCGTAACGCCTCACCTCGTCGTCTTCCCTCAAGGCACCCGGCGGCAGTAGAGTTAGCTGATCCTTGCCCTTGTGCGGTCTTCTGGCCCACTGCCGAAGTCGGGACCGAGAGGTTGTCCGCCTCATTCGTTCCCTGACTCCTTTGGCCTTCGAGTGAGGGGCTGCCCGCGCCATATGCGGTGGCAGCCCCGATCCCACGTTTGCTACGGACGGGCCTCGAAGACGAGATTGAAAGGTGTCTCGGCAGCCCTCTCGAAGCGGGAGAAACCGCCAGCGGTGACGACCTCGCGTATCTTTGCTTCCCCGGCCTGCGCGCCCAGAGCCAGTCCTACTTCCTGATCCTTGGATGCTGGCACGCATAGTGTCGTGGAGGCTGAGTAGAAGATCCTGCCGACCGGATTCAGGTTGTCTTCCAATCGGTCGCCCGCGTAAGGCTCGACTACCATCCAGGTGCCGTCGGGCTTCAAGGTCTTTCGTACGTGGGCCGCTGCGCCTGTCGGATCTCCCATGTCGTGCAGGCAGTCGAAGAACGCCACGAAGTCGTAGTCCTCCCCCGGGTATTCCTTGGCGGGGGCAACCTCGAAGGTGCAGCGGTCGCTTACCTCGGCTGCTTCGGCAGCCTTGCGGGCGGCGGCGATGGAGGGCTCATGGTAGTCGAAGCCTATGAATGTCGAGTTGGGGTATTTCTGAGCGAGGATCACCGTCGAGGCGCCGTGGCCGCAGCCTACGTCGGCCACCTTCGCGCCGGTCCTCAATTTTTCCTCCACGCCATCGAGGGCTGGGATCCAGTCGTCGATCAGACTGCTGATGTAGTTGGGCCGGAAGAAGCGTTCGGTGCCTTCGAAGAGGTCGTGGTGATGCTCGTGCCAGCCCACGCTCTTGCCGGTGCGGATCGCCTCGGCCAATGCGTCGGCGTCCTTGATGGTCGATGCCGCTAATTGCATCCCGCCGGGCGCGAAGAGCGGATTGTACTCGTTGGTCAGGGCGAACGCCTGCTCGGGGGGCAGCCGGAAGGTTTCGGTCTCGGGGTCGTACTCCACGTAGCCGCTGGCCGCCTGGGCCGAGAGCCACTCGCGCATGTAACGCTCGTCCATGCCGGTGCGCCCGGCCAACTCCTCAGCGGAGATTGGTTCGCCATCGGCCATCGCCTTGTAGAGGCCGAGCTTGTCGCCGATGAGGATCGTCGCCGCGTGCATTACCGCACCGAGGTCCCCGACGAACTTCCCGACGAACTCGTTGAGCTTGTTCTCGTCAATGGTTGACTGCATGGTCATGTTTTCTCGCTTTCGTAGGTGACTTTGGCTGATCCCGGCAAGCCCTAACCTTTCATGTCGTGACCTCCTTGGCTCTCGTGCCCACGTCGATCATCCACGCTCCAATCTGACGGCTCGGTCTGCAACTCGCCCCTTTCGTTCGTTCTGATCCGGAGGCTAGCGGCCCAACGTTACATTTTTGTTACCGGGTAAAGGTTGCGCTCGGGTAAGGCAGCCGATAATGTTATGAGTGATACGTAGTTCTCTGGGGTGATGGGGATGGACGAACTGAAGATCAAACTATTCGGCGAGTTCGAGGTCCGGCGCGGGGAAGACCTCATCGAGCGCCGGGAGTGGGGACGACAGAAGTCGCGCTCGCTATTGAAGCTGCTGCTTACGCGGCTAGGCCACGCTTTTTCGCGCGATGAGATAGTGGAAGCCTTGTGGTCCACAATGTCGCCCGATGGCGCGGAGCGGAGCTTGCGGGTAACGGTGAGCGTGCTCCGCAAAGTCCTCGAACCAGACCTCGAACGCGGTGCCGACTCACGCTACATTATTAGTAAACGCCCCGGATATTTGTTCGAGTGGCACCCGGATTGCTGGATCGACGCCCGGGAATTCGAGGAGCGTAAGCAACAGGCCGAGGCTGCCCAGGAAGCGGACAAGCCCGACGAGGCCATCGGCGAATATCACAAGGCTCTCGAACTATTCGAGGGCGAATTCCTGGCCGAAGACCTGTACGAGGAATGGACGATGGAGCCCAGACAGGAATGGAAAGATCGCCGCCTTTCGGCCCTTTCGGAACTATCGCAGTGCCTGGCATCAAGAGGCCGCTACACCGAAGCCATAGAGGTCTGTGAGCGTGCGCTCGCGGCGGACGAATACCGCGAAGACCTCCACCGCCGACTCATGCTCTACCATTACTGCGCCGGGGAGCAGGCTCTCGCCCTTAAGGCGTACCGGGACTACGCCAAAAAGCTAAAAGAAGAGCTTGGCGCGACTCCTTCGTTGGAGTTGGTTCGTCTGAAGGGGCAGATAGAGGCGCGGGATGTCCCTGGCGTGGATGAGATGCGGCGTTATCCCAGGCCGCGGCATCCGCTCAGGCTGCCTTACTCGTTGAGCCGCACGCATTTCGTGGGCCGCGATCCGGAATACGCCATGCTCGCCGAAAGGCTGCGAGAAACGGTGGATGGAGCGGGCGGCGCCGTCGCCATCGAAGGCGAGGCCGGGGTGGGAAAAACGCGGCTGGTGGAGGAGTTTCTGGGCTATGCGGGTTCCCGAGGCGTCCGGGTACTCTCCGGGCGCTGCTACGAACGGGAACTGGGACCGCCACTGGAGCCAGTAACCGACGCGCTCGGCCCGGTCACGGACGCGGACGAGATAGTCTCCGACGCATCCAATCGCCGCGAAGAGAGAGGACATCTTACGTGGACGGACAAGCCCTACGATGTCGCGCGCGTCTACCACACGCTCACCAGGGAACTCGTGCGGGAGTCCTCCGACGATGGCTTGATCCTATTCGTCGATGATGTGCAGTGGGCGGACCCGGCCACGCTGGAATTTTTGTCTTATCTGGCGAAACGCATCTCTGGCGAGAAGATATTGTTGATCTTCTCCTACCGTCGGGAACAGTTGTACGTGATCTCGAAATGGCTCGAAGGGCTGGCCGAGCGCCGGGCGGCGACCACCCTGAGCCTGGATCGCCTCTCGCGGCAGGACTTGACGCAGCTTCTGGTCCGCATGTCGTCGCGGAGTTTTGGCGGGTTGACTTTGCTGGCGGATTTCCTGCACCGCGAATCAGAGGGCAACCCGTTCTATGCCGTGGAGTATTTGCGCTGGCTGATAGAGTCCGGTGCCGTCGAGGTGGATTCTCGCCGACGCATCTCGGGACTGGATGGTGGGGCACTCGAAGAAAGCGCCGTGCCGACCGGCGTGCGGGCTTTGATCAGGGCGCGCTTTGGCGGCCTGAGCGAAGAAGCGCGGGACACACTGGAGCTGGCCGCGGTCATAGGCCGTACCTTCGATCTCGGCCTGCTCGCAGAGACCACGACTCGCGGGGAGGCTGAATTGCTCGGCATTATCGAACCCTTGATGTCCTCCGGGCTCATCGTCGAGACGGCGTCCACGTACTACTTCTCCCACGACAAGCTGCGCCAGACGCTCTACGAGGACATAGGCCAGTCTCGCCGCTCGGCGATGCACCTCCAGGTGGCCGGAACCCTGGAGAAAGACGGTGGCGAACCGGCGGAGCTTGCCCACCATTACCTGCAAGCGCGGGCGTGGCGTCCGGCGCTTGAGAATCTGGTGTTGTTGGCGCGAAAGGCTGAGAAGAACTACGCCTGGCAAACCACGTTGAAGAGCTACGCTCGGGCATTGGAGATCGTGGAAAAGCTCCCGAACTCCGACGAGGAGAGGTTCGAGTTGCTCGTGGCGCGAGAGGGCATTCTCGAACATGTGGATCACCGCGAGGAGCGGGCAAGGGCGGCGGAGGAGATGCTCGATTTGGCGCTCCGCCTCGGTGACAAGGCTCGGGTTGCCGAAGCCCACATCCGGCGCATTGGGGTGCTCATGGCTCTCGCGGAGCCTGATGAGGCGACCGACGCTGGGCGAGAGGCGGTCGCCATCTTCAGGGAGATGGGCGACCGGGCGGGTGAGGCGCGAGCTTGTCGCGAGTTGGGATACGTTCGATTTATGAGTTTTGACAACGCTGGCGCGCTGGAGGCCAACTTGCAGGCGTTGTGGATCCACCGCGAGATCGGCAACCGGCGGGCGGAAGCCGGGGATGCGGGGAACATAGCCCACGTCTATCGTGGCACGGGCGACCTCGACAGCGCTATCCGGTGGAACGAGGAGGCGATGCGGATAGACCATGAGACAGGGGATGAACTAGGTGAGAGCTTCAGGCTGAATAGCATGGCAAGCATTCAGTGCGAGCGGGGAGACCTCGAAGCCGCGCTCTCCTTGAACCGAAAAAGCCTTGCGCTCACCACCAAACTCGGGACGAAGAACCTTAGCGCCACCGTGCACAACCACTGCGGGAAACTGTGTCTGGATCTCGGAGACCCGGCGAAGGCTCTCGAACATTTCCTGGCCGCTGCCCGTTTTAGCAGGGAGACGGAGTACACTCGAGACGAGGGGTACGCGCTCATGGGCGTGGGCATCGCCCTGGAGAGGAGAGGGGACCCCGCTGGCGCGGCGGAATCCTACCGGCGGGCGATTCGGCTGCTGCGGACGGCTTACGAGGAGTCCGGAACACCGGAGGAATTGTTCGGGAAAGCG
>JACDGB010000209.1 GCA_013815485.1 Rubrobacter sp. | reverse complement strand
GTTGAGAACCGCCGCTCTCCCGCGTGACCGGCACGGATTCCGTCCACCGCACGGTGGCGAGTTGGTCGAGATCCTGGATGCCCTCCACCACCACGGGACCCGTCGTGGTCTGGGCCGGACGCTCTTCGAAGAGCCACGGCCCCACGACCGGCATTCGCGCCATGAAGTCGAAGCGAGCGATGCCGACGCCCAAAGACACGCTAACGAGTACCAGCATCAACGCCAGTACCAGTGTCGTCCCGAACCCGCTCCTCCGCTTCTTGTTCACCTTGCTCCTCCCGAAGACGTGCATTGGAGGAAATTTTAGCAGGCGGTGAGAGCAACTGGATGTCTGGCACTAGCGGAACTCCGGCAGTATCTCCCTCTCGTAGAACCGGAAGAACTCTTCGTGGCCGGTGCCGATCTGCTGGACGTAGACCTCATCGTATCCGGCTTTTTGGTAGGTCCGGATCATCTCCCGGTGCGGCTCAGGGTCGGGGCCACAAGGCATGGAATCCGAGATCATCTCTTCCGTCACCAATTCGGTAGCCTGCTCGAAGTGCGACGGGGTCGGGAGTATCTGCGCCAGTTCGCCAGGCAGTCCTTCGTTGGGCCAGGTGCGATGCGCTGTCCTGACGCATTCCGCCTCGTCCTCTCCATAGCAAACCTTGAATGCGCCGTGCGCCGGTTTGTCTCCGCCGCCAGAGGACCGGAAGACGGAGAGCATCTCCTCGTTGGGCGCGACGTTCATGTATCCATCGCCGATCCGGCCCGCGAGCCGCGTCGCCTTCGGGCCAAAGCCTGAGACGAGTATTGGCGGTGGCTCCTCCGGCAGCGTGTATATGCGGGCGTTCTCGACAGTATAATGCCGCCCCTCGTGATCCTTGGTTCCACCTTCCCACAAGAGCCGGATGATCTCCACGGCCTCCTCCAGCATCTCCAGCCGCACGTCGGTGGAGGGCCACGCATCCCCGAAGATGTGCTCGTTGAGAGCCTCCCCCGAACCAACTCCGAACCCGAAGCGTCCCCCGAGCATCACAGCCGAAGTCGCTGCGGCCTGGGCCATTATCGCCGGGTGTATGCGTATCGTCGGGCAGGTCACGGCAGTGTAGACCGGGACCCTCTGCGTCACCTGCGAGAGACCACCGATGACCGACCATACGAACGGGCTGTGTCCCTGCGCCTCGACCCACGGATGGTAGTGGTCGGAGATCCACAACGCATCGAACCCCGCCTCCTCGGCCATCCGTCCCTGGCGCAAAAGCTCCGCCGGCCCGAACTCCTCGCACGACAGAAAGTACCCGACCTTGACCATGTGGCGACCCTCCTCCGGTATACGACGCGGAAGAACTACCCGCGAACCACGGCATATAATCCGAAGGTCCGAAAGAATCACGAAAGGAGACCGGCATGCCGCGAGTTTGCGTGTTCGACGTGAACGAGACCCTGCTAGACATGAGCGCCCTCGACCCGCGCTTCGAGAGCGTCTTCGATGACGCCAGCGTCCGCCGCGAGTGGTTCATGCAGATGCTCCAGAATGCCTTCGTCGCCACCATTACCGGCGCGTACTCGGACTTCGGGTCCCTCGGAGGGGCAGCCCTCCAGATGACCGCCGAACGCCGGAGCGTGGATCTCTCGGACGAGGACCGTCAGCACATCCTCTCCGGGATGCGCGAGCTTCCACCCCACCCGGAGGTGGAAGAGAGCCTGCAACGACTGCGAGACAACGGGTTCCGGCTCGCCGCGCTGACCAACTCCACCAGGCAAGTCGCCGAGGCCCAACTAGAGTACGCTAACCTCACAGACTACTTCGAGCAGACGCTCTCCGCAGACACCGTCAAACGCCTCAAGCCCGCGCCAGAACCGTACCGCATGGCGGCGGAGAGCCTGGGCGTGGACGTAAACGGGATCCGGCTCATCGCGGCCCACGCCTGGGACGTGGCTGGCGCTCTGCGCGCCGGATGCGCCGCCGCCTTCGTGGCCCGGCCTGGGATGATCTTCGACCCGCTAGTCGAGCCCCCCGACGTAATGGGCGCGGATCTGAGCGAAGTCGCCGATGGGATCATCGAAGCCGAGACAGGATAAGCTGGCGATAGATTCCGAAACAACCGAAGGGCGAGTCGGCAACAAGCTGACATGCTGACCGCTATCTACGCCTGAATGTTCGTCCCGCGCCAGTGCGTGTGATCTCCGAGCCCCCCGGCCTCCGGGAACGTCTCGCCTTTCGCTAGTTGGACGCGGATCGGGGCGAGCATGGTGCCCAGGTCGCAGATGAAGGTGCCGGAGAATGGGGCCTTGTCGCCTGGGGCGTAGGCCGGGCCGTAGTGCCGGTAGCGGGCCAGTATGTCTTCGAGGCTATCGGTCATGCTGCTCCTAAAGGGTGACGGCGCGGGCTTCGGTGAAGCTTGGCGTCGAGAGGATGGTCTTTATGACATCGTCCGGGATGGGCTCGTCCACGGTGACGGCCATCGCGGCGCGGGAGCCGGGTTCGCCGCGTCCGACGGCCATGTTGCCGATGTTTATGCCGTGCTCTCCGAGGATGCTTCCGAGGCGTCCGATCATGCCGGGCGTGTCCTCGTTGCGGATGAAGAGCATGTGCTTCTCTGGGACGATATCCAGGTCGTGGCCGAGAGCGCCGATCAGCCGCGGCTGCATCCGTGGTCCAAAAAGCGTCCCACTGACCATGCTCTCCCCCTCCGCGCTCGATAGCCGCAACACGACGAGGCTTGTGTAATCCGCGCTATCCGACACCCGTGAAGTCTCGACCCGCAAACCCCGCTCCCGCGCAAGCGCCGACGTGTTCACGAAGTTCAGCGGCTCGAAGACCATTGAGGCCAGAAGACCTTTCTGGACAGATACGTCGAGGAGGCGCGTGTCGAAGTCGGCGACCTCGCCCCGGTATTCGATCCGGAGTTGCTCCCCAGGACGATCCGTGAGCCCATAAAGCAGACGCCCCAGCGTCTCGCACAACCCCGAAAACTGAGCCACGAATTCGGCCCCCTCGCCGACCGGCACCGGCGCGTTTATGGCGTGCATCGGAACCGCGCCACGCAAGGCGACCGCGACCTGCTCCGCAGCGGTGACGCCAGCCCGGTCCTGCGCCTCAGCCGTGCTCGCCCCCAGATGCGGCGTCACCACCACGTTCGGGAGCGTGAAGATCGGGGATTCCGTCGTCGGTTCCTCGGCGAACACGTCGAGGGCGGCCCCGGCGATGACGCCTTCCTTGAGCGCATCGTACAGAGCAGCCTCATCCACGATGCCGCCACGGGCGACGTTTATGAGGTAGGCGGTGGGCTTCATTTTCGCCAGGGTATCTTTGTTGACGAGGCCCATCGTCTGAGAGGTGCGCGGGACGTGGAGGGAGACGAAGTCAGCGTTCTCGAAGACTTCGTCCATGCTTTCCGCCCTGTCCACGTTCATCGAGCGCATCCGGTCCTCGGAGACGTATGGATCGTAGGCGAGGACGCGCATCCCCATCCCGGCTGCGCCGCGAGCGACGATCGCGCCTACATGCCCGAGTCCGAGCAAGCCGAGCGTCTTCCCAGAGACCTCGACGCCGTTGAACGCGCTCCGCCTCCACTCACCGTTCCTCAGTGAGTTGTCCGCCGCCGGAATGCGACGCGCGACCGAGAGCATGAGCGCCAGCGTGTGCTCGGCGGCGGCGACCGTGTTGCTTTCGGGGGCGTTGGCGACGAGGATGCCGCGCTTGGTGGCGGCCTCGATGTCTATGTTGTCCACCCCGATGCCAGCCCGGCCTATCGCCTTCAGGCCGTTCGCCCGCTCGATGACCTCCGCCGTCACCTTCGTCGCGCTGCGGATGATGAGGCCGTCGTACTCCCAGATCCTCTCCTTCAACTCCTCAGGCGAGAGCCCGAGCAATACGTCCGTCTCGAACTCTTTCTTCAGAAGCTCGATCCCTCTGTCGGCGAGCTTCTCGGTTACGAGGACCTTCAAGCTACCGCCCCGCTCCTGGAGAAAACACGCTGCGCCGCCCCGACGCCCCGCCCAAGCTCGACCGGGTAGTCGAGAGCTTCGAGGGAGAGCTCGATGGCGGCTATTGTGGAGATGATGTCGTAGGCGTCGAAGTAACCACAGTGTCCGATGCGGATGATCCTGCCGGCCATCTCCGCCTGTCCACCCTGTATCTGTATGCCCTGCTCCCGGAAGACGCCGCGCACGAGCTGCTTGCCGTCTATCTCCTCGGGGACCCAAGCCGCCGTGACGGCGGAGTTCAAATCCTCATCCGGGCCAAAGAGCTTGAGGCCGATGCCCTTCACGCCCTCGCGGGCCGCACGACCGAGCAAGATGTGACGCTCAAAGACATTCTCGATGCCTTCCGAGAGGATCTGCTGCAAAGCAATGTCGAGCTGGATGATGACGCTTACCGCGGGCGTCCACGCCGTCTGAGGCGGGTTCTTCTCATACGCCTTCTTCGCGGCGGTGAAGTCGAAATAATAACGGGGCATCGTGGACTCTTCGTGCATCCTCCACGCCCGCTCGCTGACGCTCACGAACCCGAGACCCGGCGGCGACATAAGAGCCTTCTGCGAGCCCGCGACTACCACGTCAACGCCCCACTCGTCCGTCCGCAGCTCGCACGCCCCGAGCCCCGAGACGGCGTCCACGATGCTCACGACGTTTTCCGCAGCCTTCGCAAAGC
>JACDGB010000208.1 GCA_013815485.1 Rubrobacter sp. | reverse complement strand
CTTCGTCCGTGTTCACGGCGACTAACCCAACGTATGCCGTGATGCCTTCGCCGGCTATGATTTCGCGTAGGGTCTGCTCGGCGGTCTGGTACGTTGGGCATCCGTCGAAATAAAGTATCTCGATGTCCACTACTGGCTCCTTCGTATCTGGAAGGCAGTATACAGCGGAAGGGGAAATATGAGGTTCTTAATCATCGGCGTGTTGTTCGTGGTTGCTGGACTTTGCGAGATTGGCGGTGGTTATCTCGTGTGGGGATGGATGCGCGACACCAAACCGTTAGCGTGGGCGTTCATCGGTGGGTTGGTGCTGGCGGCTTATGGCGTGGTCGCCGCATTGCAGCCTATATCGGAGTTTGGAAGGGTGTACGCTGCATACGGTGGCATCTTCATAGCCCTGGCGCTCCTGTGGGGTGTGGTCGTGGACGGTTTCGAGCCTGACAGGTACGATTTGCTCGGAGCCTTCATCTGCATCGTGGGTGTGGTGGTTATGGTGGCTCCACCAAGATGAAAACGAACACGCTTGATACACGTTCTGCCTGTGGTGTGTGGTCTGAATAGACCGTGAGAGCGGGCTAGATTAGCTCCTGTGGTCCTGCATGTTGAGGGGCTAGATCCCTGCAGCGAAATCTCCGTTCGGCGTGAGCCCGTTGCTCGCCTGGCCTCCGATCGAGCTGAGCTCACGGACGCCTTCGAGAAAGGCTTGCAGGTTCGGGGAAGAGTGCCCGCGCCGCCAGGCCGCGACCAGGGCCAGCGCCGGCGCAGGATCTTTCAGAGGCTTGAAGATCACATCGTACTGCCGGTATCCCGATAACACGGGCCTGGCGACGATGCCGACCCCGATGCCGGACGCTACCATCCTGTAGGTCGTGGCCCCCGAATACAGTTGCGGCTCTTTGCGCTGCACGACTTTGGGCTTGAATCCCGCTTCCCTGCAACACGCGACCACGTAGTCGTAGCTGCGGGGATGGAAGTTGCGGGAAAAAAGGATGAGGCGTTCGTCCGCCAGGTCTTTCATCGAGATTGCGTCCCGGTCAGCGAGGGGATGTCCTTCGGGAAGGGCGGCCACGAGCTCTATATTCAGGACGTGCTCTATCTCCACGAGGTCGTCCTCTTCGGGCTTCAACATGAACCCGATGTCTAGCGTCCCTCTGTGCAGTTTGTCGATCTGTAGCAGCGTCTCTTGCAGCGTTAACGTCTCATGCTCTTCGAGCTCGACGTAAGGGTAGCGCCTGCGGAAGGTCTGCAGGGCGTCGGCTACGGGCGTGTGATTCGCGTACTCGGGGAACCCAACCCTCAGGTGACTGATCTCGGCGCCGCCAACCTCCCTGGCCTCGCGCGCCGTCTGCTCGACCAGCACCAGAACCCGGCGGGCACCTTCCAACAGTACTCGCCCAGCCTCCGTCAACTCGACGTGGTTCTTGGTCCGAGAGAAGAGTGAGACCCCGAGCTCCAGTTCGAGCTTCCTGACCTGCTGGCTCAAGGCCGGCTGGGATAGATACATACGTCCCGCGGCGCGGCTGAAGTTCAACTCCTCCGCCACTGCCACGAAATATCTCAGGTGCCTTAGTTCCATGTCAGATCCGCCCGTGCCTCTCTTCTGCGTGCCTCGTACTGTACCCTTTCCACGGGCCGGACGAGCCACGAAATCCCACAATAAATCGTACTATAAGTCAGGCTTATAACCTCCCTCGGAAAACGTATTGGACGATCCCATGCCGCGCCTCTACATTTCAGGCATGGATAAAGACTACGAAGTGATCGTCATCGGATGCGGGGGACTCGGTTCCGCAGCTCTCTACCGGCTCTCCAAAGAGCTTGGGCCCGCGGTACTCGGCCTGGAGCAGTTCCGGCTCGGCCACGACCGCGGAGCTTCCCAGGACCACTCGCGCATCATCCGGCTCGCCCAGCACCAGCCCGAGTACGCCGCCCTCGCCCCCCACGCCTACGAAGCCTGGCATGAAGTCGAGCGCGAGTCGGGCCTGCAACTTCTGCTCAAAACCGGCGGCCTCATTATCGAGGCCGTGGATGATCGCGACCCGGAGGAGACCGGGACCCGCAACATAGAAGGCTACGTCTCGGCCTTCGAGGAGCACGGCTTCGACTACGAGCTACTCGACCCCGGCGAGCTCATGCGCCGCTGGCCCCAGTTTCGCCTGCGCGGTTCGGAGCGGGCCATCTACCAGGAAGACTCGGGTCTGGTGAACGCCCGCCGCGCCAACGCCACGCACATAGCCCTCGCGCGGGCCCACGGCGCACAGATCCTGGAGGAAACTCCCGTCCGGGCCGTGTACCCGAGCGGGGACGGCGTGGAGGTCGTAACGGACGAGCAGGTCTTTCGAGCCGACCGGGTCGTCGTCGCAAGCGACGCCTGGACGAACCAGGTCCTGGCGGAGACCGGGGTTCGGATTCCGCTTACCGTCACCCAGGAGCAGGTAACGTACTACGCCACGCCGAACCTCAGGGCGTTCGCTCCGGATTCCTTCCCGGTCTTCATGTGGCATGGGGCGCACAACTACTACGGTTTCCCCATCTACGGCGAGGTGGCTACCAAGCTCGGCCAGCACATGGGTGGGATCGGGGACCCGGTGACCCCGGAGAGCAGAGACTTCGAGCCCGACCCGGTGCGCGTGCAACGCTACCGTGACTTCTTGAGCCGGCACATACCCGGCTTTCTCGGCCCCGAGTTGTACACGAAGACCTGCCTATACACGCTGCCGCCGGATCAGAACTTCATCATAGACACGCTGCCCGAGCATCCGCAAATCTCAGTGGCCGTCGGCGCGGGCCACGCCTTCAAGTTCGCGGCCCTGATCGGGTCCATACTGCGCGACCTCGCGCTCGATGGAGAAACCTGGCACCCGATCGAAGCCTTCCGGCTGGAGCGACCAGCGATCACCACCCCCGCATTCGCGGCAACCTTCCACGTCTAAGGAGAAGAGGATGGCAACGAACCTGAGAGATCTGCTGCGGAGCCGGAAACCCGGCAAAAGCCTCCCACAAGAATTCTACACGGACTGGAGGCTCTTCCGGGAGGACCTCCGGCGGGTCTTCCACGGAAATTGGATCTTCGCCGGCCATTCCTGCGAAGTACCCGAGCCCGGAGACTACTTCATCCTCCCAGTCGGCGAAGAGGAGCTTGTCGTTCTGCGTGACAAGGAAGGCGGACTCCGGGCCCACTTCAACGTGTGCCGCCACCGGGGCTCCCGGATAGTCGCCGAGCCCTGTGGGAACACCAGAGCGCTGGTGTGTCCCTACCATCAGTGGGTCTACGGGCTCGACGGGCGCCTCACGGGGGCGCGGCTCATGGGCGCGGGGTTCGACAAGCACGAGTACCGGCTGCGTTCCGGCCACGTCCGCGAGCTCGCCGGTCTCATCTTCGTGTGTCTCTCGCCGGGCGAAGCCACGCCGGACTTCGACGCCGCGGTGGCGGACATCGAGCCGCAACTGCGCCCGCACGGCCTCGACCGGGCGAAGGTCGCGGTGCGAGACTCCTACGAGGTACGGGCGAACTGGAAGGTGCTCGTCGAGAACAACCGCGAGTGCTACCACTGCCGGGTGAGCCATCCGGAGTTCTGCATGTCCAACTACGACCTCGGCCTGCCGGGCGATTCTCGCAGCGACGAGGGCTACGACAATGCCCTGGAGCGCGAGTATGCGCGGTGGCGGGAACTCGGTCTCCGTCCCAGGGAGGTGAACTTCCCGGGAGGGGATCCGTACCGCGTCTCCCGCTTGCCGCTGAAGGAGGATTACCTCACCGAGAGCCTCGACGGCCGCCTCGTAGCACCGCTCATGGGCGAACTGACCGACCCTCGAGTGGGGAGCCTGCGCATCATCACGCTCCCCAACCTCTGGGCGCACGCCAACTGCGACTACGCCGTGACGACCCGCCTCTTGCCCATCGGCCCCGAGTTGACGCGGGTGGACGTGTGCTTCCTGGTCCGCGAAGACGCTGTGGAAGGCGAGGACTTCGATCCGGATAGAGTCGCCGCCGTGTGGCGGGCGACCTCCGAGCAAGACTGGGAGCTTTGCGAGAACAACCATGCCGGCATCAAGTCCGTGGCCTACGAGCCGGGTCCTTTCTCGGAGATGACGGAAGGCTCCGTCGAGGCGTTCGCGCAGTGGTACCTGGATCAACTACACGACACCGCAACGAAAACCCGCCACGTTCCCGACGCCACGACCTATCTCTACGAGCCAGAACCAAGCGCGAGGCCGGAGCTTGACGCGAAGGGCGCGTGACGCGCCAAGCTGGCCGTGCCCGCAAGTGCCGGTCGTCGCGTCTCTCAACCTGAGTCCGGAGCCGGGCAACGTGGAGGACAACCTCTTCCTGGCGGGACGGACGATCACCGCAGCAAAGCACGCCTGCCCGGCCCTTGAATGGGTGGTCCTCCCCGAGTTGTTTACCTCGGCGTATTCGGGTTTGGCGCACGTCCACCAGTACGCGGAGTCAGCTCTCGAAGGCGAGAGTGCCCGGTTCTTCGCTGCTCTGGCGCGGGATCTGGACGTGCATATAGCGTATGGGTTTCCGGAGCAGCTTCCTCTCGGCGGGGTGTCAGACAGCGTGAACCTGGTCGGGCCCGAAGAGCCCGGCGTGCTGCTCACTTATCGCAAGCGTCACCTCGTGCGCACGACGGGCGAGGATCTCGTGTTCGTTC
>JACDGB010000207.1 GCA_013815485.1 Rubrobacter sp. | reverse complement strand
GCTCGAGGGCGAGGGGGTGGTGGACCGCCGGGGAGGTTACAAGCTGCCGACCGCCTACACGCACGGGGAGCTGGGCACCATGGTAGGGGCCGAGCGCGTGGCGGTAACCAGGGCGTTCGGGCGGCTCCAGGACGAGGGGGTCGTTGAGATGCGGCGGCGACGCATCCACGTGAGGGACCCGGAGGCCCTGCGCCGCATCGCCGTGCAGGAACGCTAGCACAGCCTCAAAACCCTCCGCGTTCATCCGAGCGGGAGGAAGGGGTGCTCTTCGGGGTTCGGCGCAACACTCGGGCCGAATGTATCTTACGCAACAAGTGGAACAAATATTACGCGCCTGCCCCTTCACCCGGCCCCGCTTCGCTGTTAGGGTTCCTTTTGAGAAAGAAACAATCGGCACGAATCGTAGAGGCTTGGAAGCCCGCCCTCGCATCGTATGGGCGCTAGAAGGGCGGGCGGAGCCAGTGGCGCAACCGGCTACACCCCGCAAGGGGGTGGCCGGTTTTTCCTTTTGGAATAGGGAAAGGGGGTGAGAGCCAGACAGGAAACCAAACGGCGCGAGCAAAGGGAAGCCGGGCGCGTTGGATACCGTCCCCGGCTCCCCGGAGGCCCCCTCGCGAAAGGGAAAGACCCCACGAAAAGACAGTCTACGCCCGTCGGGCCCGCCTCGCTCGCCGAGGCGCTCGGGCGCAAGACGCACAAGAAAAGGAGAAAGACCCTAATGAGGAAGATCGGCATCATCGCCGTACTGTCCATGCTGGTTGTGGCCCTAGTGGCTGTGCCGGCGCTGGCTGCAACGACCTTCAACCCAGCGGCTGCTCCGACGGGTACCCACCTCGCCACGAAGTCGCCTACGCCGACGTGTACCGTTAGCGGTGGCACGGTGAACTGTAACTCCTACACCCTCGCCGGCGTAGGTAATGCCGACGCGACCGCGACATTGAATGCGAGCTACTCGGCCACAGTCGACTGCCGCAACCACGGCGGAAACGTTGTCGAGTCGCACTCGCAGACCACCACGGTTTCATCCAGCAGCGGCGCACTTCAGCCCAAGAATGGCAAGCTTAGTGTGCCTGCGCTCTCATCCACCAGGCCATCGAATGCTGAGTTCACGGCGCTGGCAACCTGCCCCAACCCGAACTGGACCGCCGAGATTCGGCCGGGTACTATCGCGCTCTCGAGCTTCACGTATACGCTTCACTTCGCGGGCTTCACTGGGAACTACATCACGATCACAGGCCCGTAGTAGCCACACCAGGCTGCTGAGCCGTTAGACAGGAAGGGCCGGAGCTCTACACTCCGGCCCTTCTTCTTGCCCCTGTTCACCGGAGTACGTGGAAGGATCCAGCCTGTTGAAAAACGCGACATTGAGATCGTGCGATGTCGGCGGATCGGGTGTGGGGGGCTAAGAAGTAGCGTGAAACTCCCGGTTTTGTTACCTTGGGCAGAATGCTCCGTAGGGGAGCATGGGGAAAGGAGATCATACCGTGGCATGGCACCTGGAAGGAACGTACATCGAGAACTGCAACTGTGACGTCGTGTGTCCCTGTGGCGCCAGCGGGTTCTCCGCACCCGCCGACTACGACCGTTGCAACGCGGTGCTCGCCTGGCACATCGACTCCGGCGAGGTCGACGGCACGGACGTGAGCGACCGCAGCGTGGTGCTGGTTCTCGACTCCCCACGGCAGATGTCGGAGGGTGACTGGCGGGTCGGGATGTTCATGGACGAGCGGGCGAGCGACGAGCAGGCCGAGAAGCTCGGGGGTATCTTCTCGGGGCAGATGGGTGGTCCCATAGCCAACCTCGCCCCGCTCATCAGCGAGAACCTCGGCATGGAGGTATCCTCGATCGAACACATCGACGATGGCCGGCACCACCGGGTCAAGGTCGGCGACGCCATAGACGTGGAGATCGAGGACATCGTTTCTCCGTTCGACCCGGACGGGCCACTGCCGAAGCTCACCGAGACCAAGCACCCGGCCAACTCGGAGCTGACTCCGGCCCGGACTCTCTCTGCCCGCGTCCAGGGCTTGGGCATCGATTACTCCGCCGACGGGAAGAATGGTTTCTCCACGCCCTTCTCCTGGGCGGAATAAGCACGGCTTCTCACTCGTCGTTGGTATGAACCCCGAGGATCCTGCACGGGGGTTTATCCGATAGGAGCGATCCCAAGGACATGCTAGGAGCGGTTGCCGAGAACGTACTCAGGCGGGACCGCCTCGTCGTGCTCTCCGGTCTCGCGGCCATAACGGCGCTTTCCTGGGTCTACGTGACCTCTCTGGCCTCGGATACGCGGAACATGGACATGGGAATGGAGATGACCATGCCCCGGATACAGGCCTGGGGCGTCGCCGATTTCGGCCTGACGTTCGGTATGTGGGCGGTGATGATGGTCGCCATGATGACGCCGTCCGCGGCCCCGATGATCCTCATGTTCGCCGGGGTCAACCGCAGACGCCGGGAGCAGCAAGCTTCGTACGTGCCGACGGGCGTGTTCCTCGCGGGCTACCTGGCAGTCTGGGCCGCCTTCGCCGTCCTGGCAACCGCGGCCCAGTGGGGGCTCCATGACGCCTTCCTGCTCTCGCCGATGGTGGCGATCACCAGTCCCGTCGTGGGCGGCGTCTTGCTGGTGGCGGCCGGGATCTACCAGTGGACGCCCCTCAAGCACGCCTGCCTGAGAAAGTGCCGATCTCCCCTCGGGTTCGTCCTCAACGAATGGCGAGAGGGTCGGTGGGGCGCTTTCCTGATGGGGCTCAAGCACGGCGGTTACTGCGCCGGCTGCTGTTGGTCCCTCATGGCCTTGCTGTTCGTCGCGGGGGTGATGAACCTGCTCTGGGTCGCCGCCATCGCGGGGTTCGTCCTGCTCGAAAAGGTGGCCCCGGGGGGCGAGCGGTTGGGCCTGGTCGCGGGGGTGATGCTAGTCGGATGGGGCGCGTGGATGGTCGCGGGGGTGCTTTGACCGTCCCCTAACCTACGGCAGGCATCCCACCGGGATGCCTGCCGTAGCGCGGGTGGACGCAGGAGTTGGGCAAGGATAAGCCCTTATGCACCGTAGTGCGTGGAGGGACCCAGCCTGTTGAAAAACCCTACTCGGGGATGTCTATGAGCGCTTGGATCGGCTTCGGAGCCCCCAAACGACCGGTTTTGGAGCCGCATCGGAGGTCGCGAGCGGGCGTCGGAAAGTTTTTCAACAGGCTGGATCTTTCTCCGAAGTCCGTCTAGCTTCGGTCCTACGCTGGAGGTTTTCTTATGTACAGATAGAAATACCCGACATACATAAGAAACCGATAATACCCTCTGGAAGTATTACGCCCCCTTGCGGGCCTGGCCCCATAGGACCGGGGCCGAACGAACTTCGCGCCGAGGGGGTTCTAGGAAGTTCGCAGAACGCCCCGGCCCAACACCAGGAGCGTGCCTGACCCATAGGACCGAGGCGACGGGTGTGTGCCATGCGCGTGGGCTGACCATCGTTTCGGCCCTTCGGACCGTAGGGTATAATTACGCACGTCCACGAAAAGGCAAACCCGCCGCGAGGCGGGGACGCAAAGCCCACGGGCCTCTCGCTAGGTAGGAGAGGCGGCCGGGCCACCGAAAGGAGCACGAAGCATGAAGCACGCGGTCGTCGCGGTCTTCTCCGCACTCTTGTTATGCACCTTGGCGCTCGGGATCCTCGCGGTGGGGGCCCCCGTCGCGCAGGCCGCCGGCGGGGGCTACGTGAACAAGTGCGGCGGGGGCAAGATACTCCTCAACGCCAGCGAGAAGAGGGCCTTCGCCCTGCACAACGAGGCCCGCAGGGACCGCGGCCTGAAGCCCTTCTGCGTCCACCCCGCGCTGCAGAAGGCCGCCCGCGCGCACTCCAAGGACATGATCGAGAGGGACTACTTCTCCCACGACACCAAGGGCCGCAACGAGGACGCCTGCGAGCGCATCCGTCGGTACAGCTACCGCTGGAGCGCGTGCGGGGAGAACATAGGGTACGACTCCACCCCGGAGCGCATGTTCGACGCCTGGATGGGCAGCTCCGGTCATCGAGCCAACATCTTGTCCGGCAAGTTCCGCGAGGTCGGCATCGGCGCCCACACCGGCAACTACGGCGGGTTCGAGACCACCATGTACACCGTGGACTTCGGCGCCCGGGGATAGAGACCCCGGCCCATCCTCTTGCCCCTTAGTCACCGGAGTGCGTGGAAGGACCATTCCCCAAAGTTCGCCAGTACGGAGTTCTAAGAAGTTCGTACGTGGGAGGCTCGAGCCGGCTAACGGCCCCGTCGCAGGGCCGACAAGACGTCCTGCGGGCCGTGGTACTCGCCTTCGGGGAGCCTCTTGCGCAGCTGGCCGACGACCGGCCCCGGCACACCGTTGCGCTCGAGCCTTCCTAGCAGCTCATCCTTGCGGGCGGGGAACTTCACGCCCTCCAGGTACCTACCCACCTGGGCAGGCAACCGCTTCCTCAAGAAATCCACGGTTCTTCGCCTCCTGTTTGCCGATCGCTAGCGTCATGGTACCGTGGCTTGGCAACCCGACTTCAGTTTCGGAGTTCTGCGAACTACTTCGGCTTTAGGGGGTTCTAGGAAGTTCGCGTGTAAGGGTTCTCGGAAGTTCAACTCACACGCGTTGTCTAACTCACACGCGATGTCTGCTCGACTGGCGCCCCCCTCCTATGC
>JACDGB010000206.1 GCA_013815485.1 Rubrobacter sp. | reverse complement strand
AGCCTGATCTGGGGCCATCTCACCAGCTCCGTCATTCACGGCGAGAGAGAAAGCCCCCGGCTAATGGTCGGCATGGTCGAGGACATCACCGAGCGCAAGTCAGCGGAGGACGCGCTGCGGGCGAGCGAGGAGCGATTCCGCGGCGCCTTCGAGAACGCTTCCACGGGCATGGCCCTCGTGGACCTCGACCGGCGTTTCCTGCGTGTGAACCACGCGCTGTGCGAGATGTTCGGTTACTCGGAAGAGGAGCTGCTCTCCAGAAGCACGCAGCAGATCACCCATCCTGACGACCTCGAGGCAGGCGAAGAACGCACGGAGTGGCTCCTGAACGGTGAGACCGGCGATCACAGCCTGGAGAAACGCTACGTACACACCGACGGTCACACCGTTTGGGTCATCTCGGACATCTCCCTGATACGGGACTCGGAAGACTCCCCCAGCCACTTCATCTCGATGTTCCAGGACGTTACGGAGCGCAAACGGGCGGAGAAATCGCTCCGGGCCAGCGAGGAGCGCTTCAGATCCGTGGTGAACAACTCCTCCGAGATCATCAAGATCGTCGGCCTCGACGGCACGCTGAGGTACGCCAGCCCGGCGTTCGAGCGGTTGCTTGGCTATGACCCCGGCGAGGCTGTCGGCATGAACGTCCTCGACTACGTCCATCCAGAAGATCTGCCGCGGGTACTGGAAGAGACCGAGAAAACCATGAACGAGCCGGGCGTCGGCAGGAATACGAGCGAGTACCGCTTCAGGCACAAGGACGGCTCCTGGCGCTGGATCGAAGCCGCTGGAACCTATCTGTTGGACGAGCCGGGCATAGAGGGCGTGCTGATCAACGAGCGGGATATCACCGATCGCAAGACGAAAGAAGCGCGGCTCAGGCTGCTTGAGTCAGTCGCTGTCAATGCCAACGACGCGATCATGATCTCCGAAGGCTGGCCGCTCGACGAACCCGGTCCTAGGGTCGTGTACGTCAACGAAACCTTCACCCGCATGACCGGCTACGAGCCCGAAGAGGTCATCGGCAAGACGCCGCGCTTCCTTCAAGGACCTGGGACGGATCGCGCGCAGCTCGACAAGATTCGGGAGTCACTCAATAAGTGGGAGCCGATGCGGGTGGAAGTGCTCAACTACCGCAAGGATGGCACGGAGTTCTGGGTGGAGTTGAACATCACCCCGGTCGCCGACGAGAGTGGCAGGGTTACGCACTGGGTATCGGTGCAGAGAGAGACCACCGAACGCCGGCGCATGGAAGAAGATCTCCGGGCGAGCGAGGAGCGGTTCCGGCGGCTGGTGCAGCAAACACCGGAGATGATCGCCGTGCATAGCGCGGGAAAGTTCGTCTTCATAAACGCTGCCGGGGCCGAGCTCCTCGGGGCTGCTTCGCCGGAGGAGTTGATCGGCAAGCCCGTGATGGACTTCGTTCACCCGGATTACCGGGAGCTCGTGAGGTCTAGGATGGATCAGACAGAGGGAGAGGGCCGTGCCGCGGACCTCGTCCATGAGAAATTTCTTCGCACCGACGGAAGCACTATTGATGTCGAGGTCACGAGCATGCCCATGACGTACCAGGGGAGACCGGCGACGCAGGCCATTGCGAAGGATGTGACGGAGCGTCTGCGGGCCGAGAAGGATCTCCGCGAGAGCGAGGAACGCTACCGGGCGGTCGTGGAGCAGAGCGTCGAGAGCATCTACCTGTTCGATCCCGATACCAAGCAAATCCTGGAGGCGAACGCGGCGCTCGAAGAACTACTCGGGTACACCTCCGGGGAGTTGTCCGGAATGACGCTCTATGACATCGTCGCCCATCCGCCGGAGGACATAGATCTGACCGTCGAGCGTCACCTCCTCGAAGGACAACGATTCGTCGGCGAGCGACGGTATCGTCGCAAGGATGGATCGGTGATCCAGGTCGGGGTGAGCGCGACCGTGATCCCCTACCAAGACGGAAACGCAATCTGCGCCGTGGCCCGCGACGTCACGGAGCAGAAAGCTCTCGAAGAACAACTGAAGCACCAGGCATTTCACGACCCCCTCACGGACTTGCCCAACCGGGCTCTGTTTCTGGATCGGCTGGCGCACGCGCTCTCCAGCGTCCGCCGGGAGCGCGGTTCGGTGGCGGTGCTGTTCGTGGACCTGGATGACTTCAAGTCCATCAACGACTCTTTGGGCCACGAGGCCGGGGACCTCCTGTTGAGTGAGGTAGCCTGGCGGCTGGGATCCTGCGTGCGTCCTGGGGACACGGTGGCGCGCCTCTTCGGAGATGAGTTCAGCATCCTGCTGGATTCGCCGGCCGAGGTGGAGGAAGCTCAACGGGTGACGGAGCGAATCATGGCGCGCCTGCGGGCGCCGTTCCATCTGGGCGGCAAGGAGGTGTTCGTGAGTTCCAGCATCGGCATCGCCTCCGGCCCCGTCTCGGACAACCCCAAAAGAGAGCAGCCGAAGGATGTTCTGCACCGGGCTGACCTGGCGATGTACGCGGCCAAGAGCAGCGGAAAGAGCCAGTACGAGGTTTTCAACCCGAGCATGAACACTCGGGCCGTGCAGCGCATGGAACTCAAGACCGAACTCAGGCGCGGCGTGGAAAATAACGAGTTCGAGGTCCATTACCAGCCGATTGTCGAGGCGGAGACTGGCGACATGTGTGGTCTGGAGTCGCTGGTGCGCTGGAGGCATCCGGAGCGAGGGCTCGTCGCCGCCGAGGAGTTCATCGGGCTGGCGGAGGATACCGGCCTGATCCACCCCATAGGCGGGGCGGTCTTCGAGCAGGTCTGCCGACAGACCAAGCTGTGGTCCGAAGAGGGCCTGGCGCCGCCGTTCCTGATGAGCGTCAACTTCTCCGCGAACCAGTTCGCCGACCAGGCGGATACGATCTCCAGGATCCTCGGCGAGACGGGACTCGACCCGAAAGCCCTGATGATCGAGATCACAGAACGGGCCGTCATGGACAACGCGGATTTCGCCGTGCTCAAGCTGAAGCGGCTCAAGGGCCTCGGGGTAAACTTCGCCATAGACGACTACGGCACGGGCTATTCATGCCTGCGCTACCTGAAAGTCATGCCGGTGGACTTCCTGAAGATAGACGGCGTGTTCATCGCCGGCCTCGGGAAAGACCCTGGCGACACGGCGATAGTCCACGGCACCATTGACCTGGCGCACGCCCTGGGCCTGAAGGTCATAGCCGAGGGCGTGGAGACTGCGGACCAATACTCGCGCCTGAGAAATTTGGGCTGCGACATGGTCCAGGGCTTCCACTTCTCCCGGCCACTCTCCGCCTCCGACGCCTCATCGCTACTGAAGAATCGCCTACGCTTGCAGGGATGAACCAGCGCAATTGATACCGGCTCTCCCCTCGTCTGTGGGGAATATCACCCCTGGGCGCACCCCCGGCGCGGGGAGGACAATTCACTCGAAGTAGACCTGTATGATTATCGGGTCTTGCAGGCCATCTTCGACACCGTCCTCCCTTTTTTCGCCCTGATCTTCTGCGGCTACGGTGCCGGACGCTTGAGGGTTTTGAGCGAGGCGAGCATCGCTGGGGTCAACGCCTTTGTCTTCTACTTCGCGTTGCCGGCGTTCCTGTTCGAGTTGATGGTGACCGCGCCTCTGGACGAGGTCTTCAATGGCTCCTTCATCGCAGCTTATCTGGGGTCGGGGCTCGCGGTCTTCGCGGTGGCGGCGGTGCTTGGGCGATTCATGTTCGAGGTTCGCGCAGGCGAGGCGGCTTTGCTCGGCGCGGCGGCGGTACTCGGCAATACGGGTTACATGGGGTTGCCTCTGGTCTCCGCCACCTTCGGGGACGGCGCGGCGATCCCGGTGGTGATCGGGCTGACCCTGGAGGCTACGGTGCTGATTCCGCTTACGATGGCGCTCGTCGAGGCCAGCAAGGGCTCCGACGGAGGATGGGCGCGTCTCGTGGGATCGGTCGCCGGGTCGCTTGGCCGCAACCCGATAATCATCGCGATCTTCTCCGGCGCTCTGGTTTCGGCGGTGGGACTCGGGCTGCCAACCCCCATCGCTAACTTCACCGGTCTGCTCTCCGACGCCGCGGGGCCATGCGCCCTCTTCGCCCTCGGCGCGACGCTGGTTGGGAGATCCATCTCGACCGGCATCGGGGAGATCTCCTACATGACCCTCTTCAAACTCCTCGTCCATCCGCTTGCGATCTGGTTCGCCACTACCCGGATCTTCGACGTTGACCCTCTCTGGTCAACGACGGCGACCCTGGCCGCCGCCCTCCCCGTGGCCGCGAACGTCTTCATCGTCGCCCGCCAGTACGATACCTACGTCGAGCGCGTCTCCGGCGCCATCCTGGTCTCGACTACGGTTTCGGTAATTACGGTCTCCGCCCTGCTCGTCATCCTGAATTAGAGATGTTCAGGACTCGAAGGCACGGATGACGCCCGAATCATCCTCAGCCCCCAGCCCCATCTCAGCCCCGGTTTTGTAGACTTCGCGCGCCGCGGCGGCCAACGGCGCGGAGAACCCGGCCTCTTCAGCGGAGGCGAGCACGAGCCCCATGTCCTTGATGAAGATGTCGAGGGCGCTCTTCGGCGGCTCGAACGCTTTTTCTAGCATCCGCTCTCCGCGGTCTTGGAGCATGAAAGAGTTGGCGGCGCCGTGCCGGATGGTCTCGAAGACGAAGCGAGGATCGAGGCCCAGCCGCTC
>JACDGB010000205.1 GCA_013815485.1 Rubrobacter sp. | reverse complement strand
CCGCCGACGATGCCGAGGCGGGCGTTCGTGGTCTTCTCCGCCATCGTCTCGCCGCCGGGGACGCTGATCTCCACTCGCACGCCACGCCTCTCCGGGTCGAGGACTTCTTCCACGGAGTAACGGATCATGCGCCGGGGAGTATCGTTTATGGCCGGTCCACCAACGGCGAGCCCGAGTCCCGGCTTCGTCACCGACCCAACGCCCTCGCCGCGATCTAGATCCAACCCCACCTCCTCCCGCCACGAGACACGAACCGTCAGGTGTGCCCCGTCGGTCACGTCCGGGTCATCGCCCGCGTCCTTGACAACGACGGCCTCGGCCCAGCCTTCCCCCACCTCGCACCGCTCGACCGCGAACTCCACGCACCGCTCCACGCCTTTCTTCGGCAGTTTTATGGAGACATTCTCTACCGGCTCGCCGCTTACGAGGGCCTTCGCGGCGGCCTTCGCGGCGGCGGCGGCGCAGGACCCGGTAGTCCAGCCAGGCCGAAGCTTCTCGTCTTTCGCCCGCGCCATGCTCGGCGGCATGGCGGGTTCGCGGAGCTTACGGGGTGACATCATCCTCTCCCTCCGCCTTGCGGAACATGTGGGAGAAAGCAGGACTGTAAAGATGCGAGCGCGTGCCTCCCGCTGCGAGGCCAGGTCCGACCAGGATGAGGGCCTGCCGCGTGAATCCAGCCTCCCGGATGCGGTCGGCGAGGTCTTCGAGGCGGCACTCTATGATCTCCTCGTCCGGCCACGTTGCCCGGTAGACGACCGCGCACGGGGTCTGTGAAGCGTATCCGCCTGAGATCAACTCTTCCTGCAAAGCGCGGGGTTTCGCGGCGGACAGGAAGATCGCCATGGTCGTACCGTGCGCCGCGAAGCTCACTATTTCCTCGCCAGCGGGCATCGGGGTGCGGCTCGCACGGCGGGTGAGGATCACAGACTGCGAGACTTCGGGCACCGTCAGTTCCCGCCCGATGGCAGCCGCCGCAGCGCCGAGCGAGGAGACGCCGGGGATGATCTCCCATTCGAGCCCGAACTCGTCGCACACCTCGATCTGCTCCATCACCGCCCCATACAAACTCGGGTCCCCGGAATGTATGCGGGCTACCTTCAGGTCTTCTCGAACAGCCCGTTCATAGAGATCCCGCACCCCTTCGAGCGGGATGGTGGTGGACTCGACGATCTCCGCGCCGAGCCGAGCGTGCTGCAAAATTTCTTCCTTGACGAGACTCCGAGCCCAGATCACCACGTCCGCCTCGCCAATGATCCGCGCCCCCCGCAGGGTCAGCAGATCCTCAGCCCCAGGCCCCGCCCCGACAAACCACACCTTACCCAAACTCAGCTCCTTTTCGAGAGAAGATCACGGTAGACAAATACGGCGCATCCCGCCCCGACATCCCGGATGCCGGAGCGAGGACCTCACCTTCAATCCCCAGCCGCGCCCCGTAGACCGCATGCTCCAGCCTCCCGGCCTCCGCCGCGACCCCCAGAACCCCGACCATCCGGCTCCCACCCTTGTAGCATACGACAGTCTCGAAAAGATCCAGCGCCTCCCGCAACCGCCCCTCCCCCGCCGTGAAAGGCAACAACACCAGCCGCTCATCCCCTTCCAAAAGCACCGTCCCGCTGCGAGCCGCCAAATCCTGCATCGCCGTGATACCCGGCACAGTCTCTACCTGCACTTCAGGCATATGAAGCCTGACAGTGCGTGCGAGGTATGTGAAGGTCGAATACACGTTCGGGTCGCCGATGGTGGCGAAGGCGCAGGTCTTGCCCTCCGAGAGCGGCCCCGACACTTCGCGGGCGGCATTCTCCCAGTTGCGTGCCCGCGCCTCCTCGTCGCCGGAGAGGGCGAAGAGCAATCGCCTCACTCGCCCCTCGTCCAGGTACTCTCGCACGGTCGCCTCCGCGCGTCCAACCTCGCCGGTATCCGCTACGGGGACGAATACTTCGTCGGCCTCGCGCAGGATGCGAAGACCCTTCACGGTCAGCAACTCAGGGTCCCCCGGCCCGGCCCCCACCCCGATAAGACGCCCGCCACCGCGTTCGTTCACGCTCGCGCTCCCACCGGCTTCGTCCGCATTTGGGCCGCTTGCCGAACGAGGCGGCGCGGCATTTTCGGCGTCGCCGCCCAGTGGAGGTGCAGGTAGCTGGCGTGGACGCCGCCCGAGACGAATCCCTCCGGGCCGCGTTCGGCGAGGTTCCAGGCTGGCGCGCTTCCCGCGCCCGGCTCTACCGACGAGTAGTGGAACTCGTGGCCGCGCACGGTGATTCCCGCCTGCCCGAGCGGCGAGGCGGAGAGCGCGCGCGCCTCCCGGTAACCGAGTTTGAGCCGCTCGGTCATCCGGGCCCCCGCATCGAGGACGCCGCACATCGGGTGTCCGTCCAGCTCGCGGCAGAGGTAGAGTAGCCCGCCGCACTCGGCGACAACGGGACGTCCGCTCCTGGCGAACGCGCGCACCTCTTCCTTCAGCGGCTCGTTGGCCGACAGAGCTTCGGCGTGGGTCTCGGGGAAACCGCCGCCGAGATAGAGGGCGTCCGTGTCTGATGGAAGGTTCTCGTCGGACGTGGGATCGAAGGCGGCGATCTCCGCTCCCGCGCCTTCCAGCAGTTCCAGGTTCTCACGATACAGGAAGCTGAATGATGGCCCGGCGGCGATGGCGACGCGGACATACTCCACACGCTCCTCCTCCGGCGCTTCGGGGCTCCAAGGCTCCGTCCGGCTCGGCTCGGCGGAAGCCGCGAGGCGCATCACAGCATCGAGGTCGAGGGAGCGGGCGATGATCTCGCCTGTGCGTCGAATGGAGTCGCGGGCTTCGGAGGCGCGTTCGGAGGCCGGGATCAAACCGAGGTGCCGCCCCGGCGTCTCCACCCCAGCATCCCGCCGCAAAACCCCGAGCACCGGCACGCCAAGCGGCTCGATGGCCTCCCGCAGCATACTTTCGTGGACGGCGGAGCCGACACGGTTCAACACCACGCCAGCCACATTAACCTTACGGTCGAAGGTCAAATAACCGTGAACCATCGCCGCCGCCGAGCGGGCCATCGCCCGCGCATCCACGACGAGCACGACGGGCGCGCCGAGTAACTTCGCCACATGCGCGGTGGAGGCGAGTTCCCCGTCCCCGCTCTTCCCATCGAAGAGGCCCATGACGCCTTCGATCACGGCGATGTCAGTTCCGCGCGAGCCGTGAGCAAAGAGCGGCCCGATCATCTCCGGCCCCGATAGAAATGCATCCAGGTTGCGCCCCGGACGGCCAGCGGCGAGCGAATGGTACGAAGGGTCAATGAAGTCCGGGCCGACCTTGAACGGCGCGACACGATGTCCCTTCGCGGCGAGCGCGGCCATCAGTCCGGAGGCGATGGTGGTCTTGCCAACGCCCGAGTGGGTGCCGGCAATGACGAGCCGCTTCACTCCAGGCGTGAAGTGTGAATGGTGAAGTGTGAATGGTGAAAGATTTTTCCGACCTCTTTCACCATTCACACTTCCTAATTCACTATTCTTCCTCACCATTCGATACCCTTCTGCCCCCGATAGCCTTCATCCATCGGATGTTTGACCTTCTGTACTTCACTCACTAAATCCGCGGCCTCGACCAGCTCCGGCGGCGCGTCGCGGCCCGTGATGATGACGTGCTGGAATCCGGGACGATTGTTCAGAGTCTCGACTACCTCGCTCGTGTTCACCCAGCCGAACTTCATGGGATAGGTGAATTCGTCGAGGAGGAGCATGTCGTAGGTCTCGTCGGCGAGGCGGCGCTTGACCTCCTCCCAGCCTTCGCGGGCCAGGTCGGCGGAGTGCTCCAGGTCCTTCACGGTCCACGTCCAGCCGTCGCCCTGCTTGAACCAATCTATATTTCCTAGTGCCTCGGCGGCCTGCTGTTCCCCAACGTTCCATTTGCCGGATTTCACGAACTGGTAGACCCCGATCTTGTATCCTCTGGCCCATCCCCTGAGCATGATCCCAAAAGACGCCGTGCTCTTGCCCTTTCCATGCCCGGTGTTGACGACGATGAGCGGACGCTCCCGCCTGGAGCGCCGCCTGAGACGCTCCTGCCGCGACTCCCTGACTTCGCCTGTCTCGCTCATGCCACGCGCCTCCTCTCGACTACCCCTGCCAGCGTATCCGCCCGCAGCTCCTCAAGCCGCAGACACCGCGCCCCCATCGCCTCCGCTATCTTCCCGGCCATCCCGAGCCTCACGCAACCCTCCTCCGTATCCACAACGATGGATGCCACCCCGGACCTCCCCAGACCGGTCGCCACCGGAATCGGGTCCGGGCCCGCTGTCGCACGTCCGTCGGTGAGAAGCACGACCAGGGGACGGCGTTCCTTGTCTTTCAGGCGTTCGCGGTGAAGGACTTTCGCTGCTTCTTCCAGCCCGGCGGAGAGTGGGGTCCGGCCGCCGGTCGGAAGGTCTTCGAGGCGGGGGGAGGCCAGCTCGACGCTGGCGGTCGGGGGGAGAAGCAGGCGCGCTCCATCTTTGCGGAAGGAGATCATGCCGACTTTATCGCGGCGCTGATAGGCGTCGGTGAGCAGCGAGAGGACCGCGCCCTTGACAACGGACATCCGGCTCCGGGCGGCCATCGAGCCGCTCGCGTCCACCACGAATAGGATAAGGTTCCCCTCCCGCCCCTCGCGCACGTTCTCCCGGAAATCCTCCGAGTACATCACAAGCCCCGGAC
>JACDGB010000204.1 GCA_013815485.1 Rubrobacter sp. | reverse complement strand
CCCGACGAGATCCGCGTTCGCCACCGAGCCATCTTCGTTCACGGAACGCACCTCGTGATGGGCGTCGTAGAGGCTGGGCCGGAGTAGGTCGTTCATGCCCGCGTCGGCGACGATGAAGTCCTTCTCACCGCTCCGCTTGCGGTACACGACGCCGGTGACAAGGGCGCCGGCGTTCCCCGCGACGTAGCGGCCCATCTCGCACAGGATCTTCGTCCCCGTGGCTTCGAGCGCCGGGCGGATAGCATCCACCAATTCTTTCGGGGTGGGGGTCTCCTCGTCGTTGTAGCGGATGCCGAGGCCGCCGCCGATATTGAAGTACTGGATGTCGAAGCGGCGGCGCTTCAATTCCTCGACGAGGCCCGCGGTCTTTTCGATGGACTCGACGAATGGGTCGAGTTTGGTGATCTGGGAGCCGATATGTTGGTGGACCCCGATCAGGTCCACGCACCGATACTCTGACATCTTCTCGGCGAGGGCAAGTGCTTCATCCACTGGAATGCCGAACTTGTCGAAGGCGCGACCGGTGGCGACGTGATCGTGGGTCCCGGCGTCCACGTCGGGGTTGACGCGCAAAGCGACGCGGGCTCTTTTGCCGTGACGGGCGGCGAGGCATTCGAGGTGTTCCAGCTCAGGGGCCGACTCGACGTTGAAGAGCAGGATGCGCTCTCCGAGTCCGGCCAGGATCTCCTCGTCCGTCTTGCCAACCCCGGCGAAGACGACTTTCTTGGGATCGAAGCCCGCGCGCATCGCCCGGTACAACTCTCCCCCGGAGACGATATCAGCCCCGGCCCCGAATGAGGAGAGGGCATGCAGAACGGCCAGGTTCCCGTTCGCCTTCACCGCGTAGCAGACCAGGTGATTCAGTTTCCCAAAAGCCTCGTCCAACTCGCGATAGGCCCGCTCCAGCGCAGCGTGGCTGTATACGTAAGCGGGGGTCCCGGCCCCCCGCGCTATCTCGGGGAGCGGGACCCCCTCGCAATGGAGAACGCCCGCCTCGTAATGGAACTCGTCCAAGATCTACCTCCTCGGTCCCCGGACCATGCTATATTCCCCGTCTTGCTTGAAATTCGTGAGGCCACTATACCCCTCGCCGGAGGAAGAATACACCCCGTGCCGAAACCCCGATGAAAGATTCCCGCCATGCCCGCCCGCTCTCACTGAACCCGGTGCTGGAAGGACAGAGGGCATACCCGCTGCTCAGGCTGGACGAACGCCGCCGGGAGCTTCAGGAGCGCGGCGTCGAACTCTTCGACTTCGGGACAGGGGATCCCCGCGAGCCGACAGACCCCGCCATCCGCCGCGCCCTCGTGGATGGCGTCTCCGAGATCAGCCAGTACCCGAGCGCGGCGGGAAAACGAGGTCTCCGGGAAGCATTCCGAGGCTGGATGGAGCGCCGCCACGGCGTCACGCTCGACCCGGACACCGAGGTTCTTCCAGCGACGGGCTCCAAAGAGGCCATCTTCCACGCTCCGCTGGCCTTTCTGCATCACTCGCACGCACGGCGCGGCACCGTATACGGGACTCCGGGCTATCCCGTCTATGAACGCGGGACGTTGTTCGCGGGAGGCGAAGCGTTGCCCATGAAACTGGAGCGGGAGAGTAATTTCTTGCTCCGGCCTGAGAGCGTGGACCCGGAGCGGACGCGGATATTGTGGATCAACTACCCTCACAATCCCACGGGCGCCACCACGACTTACGAGTACCTGGAAGAGGTCGCGGAGTTTTGCCGCGAGCACGATATCCTGCTCTTCTCCGACGAATGCTACAACGATGTCTACTCCGGGGAGCCGCCACCTTCCATTTTGGAGGTTACGAAAGAGCGAACCCTCGCTTTCGTCTCCCTCAGCAAGCGCAGCGGCATGACCGGCTACCGCTCGGCGATGATGGCCGGAGACCCGGAACTCATCTCCGCGCTCAGGAAACTGCGTCCCTCAATCGGCGTCGCCACGCAGTCTTTCGTGCAGGACGCCGCAGTGACGGCCTGGAACGATGACGAACACGCCGATGAGCGGCGGCGCATCTTCGGTGAGAAGCGCGCGCTGTTCGTGAACTTCTTCCGACGAGCCGGGCTGGACTTCCTGCCGACGGATGCCAGCTTCTACCTGTGGGTGGCAGTCCCGGAGACGTTCGCTGGTAACGATGAAGCATATGCCTTGCGTCTGATGCAAGAAGGCATCATCGTCGCGCCGGGTCGCTCGTTCGGGCCGGGCGGCGAAGGCTTCGTCAGGGTCGCGCTCGTGCCGGGGCTTGAGGAGTGCCAGCGGGCGATAGGGCGGTGGGAGGACGTGCTCGCCTGATCTCGCTCAAATCGCGCCCATTAGGAGCGGGGCGAAGAGCGTCATGCGTCACAAAGGTTTACAGAACATTCTACTTTGAGGCTTGCCGGAGTTGTTGGCGGACAGCGTCGATCTCGCTGATGAGACGTTGGATCTTGGGGAGGTCGTTCCTGACGGAGTCGGCGATCCGGATTGCATCTCCACTCTGTACCGCCCCGATGAAGTTATCGAGGGCTGGCAACGCTTCCTCGTAGGCTGTGATGAGTCGGCGGTGGGTCTCTTCGAGCCCATCAGGAGGTTGAATCGCTTTTAATTCATCGAGGCCCTGCCGCGTCTCCCGTTGCGCCTGTTGTATGGCGTTCGGGTTTATGCCGACGGAGACATTTCCGCCATCGAAGTTGACGTCCACGTCCGCGACCCCAGCCACGTCCCTGGCGGTGTCGTCGAGGATCGGACGCACCTGGTCCCAGTACTGCTGGACGGCTGCCCTGTCAGCCGTGATCCGGGGCGGTTGGTCTCCCTGCGAACCGGGGATCTGGACCCCGCAACCAGCTAGAAACAGAACCACAATGAGCAGGATCGCAAATTTCTTCAAAAGCCTCTCCTTCAGAGTCGTCTCTCCACATCATATACGCACCGGGCATCCACCGGTTGCGACCCGGAACCGGCGCGGCATTCCGCCAAAGCCTCCTGCTAAACTGCGCGAGAGCCTGACAGGAGGGAGCGTCGCAGTGCGGGAGCAGATAGAAGCCGCCTTCGAAGACCGGGGGCTGTTGGAGAAAGACAATTACCGCGAGGCCATCTTCGGCGTGATAGCGGCCCTGGATCTGGGCGAGTTGCGCGTCGCCGAGAAGCGGGATAACGAGTGGCGGTCCAACGCCTGGGTGATGAAGGCCATCACCCTGTACTTCGGCATCGCCCGGATGGAGACCATCGAGGCCGGGCCGTTCGAGTACCACGATAAGATCCCCACCAAGAAAAACCTCGCCGAAGCGGGCGTCCGCGTCGTGCCGCCCGGCACCGTCCGATACGGCGCATTCGTCGAGCCCGGCGTCGTCGTTATGCCGGGCTACGTCAACATCGGCGCATACGTCGGGAGCGGCACGATGGTGGATACGTGGGCGACGGTTGGCTCGGGAGCCCAGATCGGCAAGAATGTCCACCTCGCTGGCGGTGTCGGTATCGGGGGCGTGCTGGAGCCACCGGGCGCAATGCCCGTCGTCATAGAAGATGGCGCGTTCATCGGTTCGCGGTGCATCGTCGTCGAGGGCGTGCGCGTGGAAGAAGAGGCGGTCCTCGGGGCGAACGTGGCGCTCACGGCATCCACCCAGATCATTGACGTGACCGGCGAAGAAGAGATCGTATACAAGGGCCGCGTCCCGGCGAGATCGGTCGTCGTCGCTGGGACTCGCTCGAAGGAGTTTCCGGCTGGCTCGTATCAGCTACAGACCGCGCTCATCATCGGGCGGCGGCGCGAGTCCACGGACCAGAAGACTTCCCTGAACGAGGCCCTGCGACAGTTCGGGGCGCAGGCATGAGGGAGAAACTATTGGACGACATTCTCTGGTTCCTCCACCGTCCGAGCGTCATCGGGGCGGAGAAGGAAATTTGCGACGACCTGGAGACGCGCCTCGGAGAAAAGCCGGGCTGGCGCGTCGAGCGCGTCGCCAACAACCTGATCGTGAGCCGCGCCGCGCCCGATGCTTCCCGCGAGAGGCTCGTCTTCGCCGGTCACCTGGACACGGTACCGGAGCCGGATGTCGGCATCGAGGTGCGGGTCGAAGGAGACAGAATTCACGGTCGGGGCGCATCGGACATGAAAGCTGGCGATGCGGTGATGCTCGCCCTGATCGAGGATTTCGACTGGTCCGAGAGCCGGACGGAACCGCTTTTCATCTTCTACGAGCGGGAGGAGGGTCCGCACGCAGAGAACGGGCTCGGCGTGGTCTTCGAGGCTTTCCCGGAAGTGCTGGAGGCGGAGGCGGCGCTGGTCCTGGAGCCGACGGAGGGGGCTCTGGAGGCAGGGTGCGTCGGGACGGCGCAGGTGGAGGTTGTCTTTCGGGGACGGGCGGCACACGCGGCGCGGCCCTGGCTGGGGGAGAACGCCATCACCAAAGCCGGAGAGTTCCTCGCCACGCTGCACGAGCGGGAGCCGGAGGAGGCCGTCGTCGAGGGACTATCGTTTTACGAGGTGATGACCCCGACTCTGGCGAGTGGTGGGCGGGCGGCGAACGTGGTGCCTGACTCGTTCCGGATCAACGTCAATTATCGCTTCGCGCCAGGCAAAGATCACGCGGACGTGCGCCAGACGTTCGAGGAGCTGCTGGCTCCTTTCGGCGCATCAGCGTCCTTCGAGGTGGTGGATTATGCTCCGAGCGGGCCGGTGGCGCTGGAGAACCCGGTAC
>JACDGB010000203.1:1933-4694 GCA_013815485.1 Rubrobacter sp. | reverse complement strand
GCCCTGCGGTGGGTTCGGGGCCCCCGGAGGCAGGAGGCCAGATCACCTGTCCGAGGGCCATCGCCGGGACGGCAAACAGGGCTGTGACGAGGGCTACTTTGACCCAGGGCTTCAAGACGAGATCCTTCCGCTGGCCGAACAGGGCTTCAGTTCTTAAGGTTAGCGGGCTACGAACTCTGGGCGCATCCCGCATTTTGCGTATCTTTTGAATTTTCTTTGCGAAGTCCCGAGAAGCCCCCATCGACGATCTGCGGAGAAGGCTTCTTTCCCCGACGTTGGATGCATAAGGCGGGGCCTGAGCAGCGACGCCTTGCACATATTCGATAAATCGTATACGATGATATCTGATAAAGCGTATACGCTGGCCTTGCCACGTCGGAGGCCAAGTGGAAGGAGAACTACGTGATGGGCATGATGGAGCGGTGCATGGAAGCGATGGGCAGCATGATGGGCGGTGGCGCGATGGGTGCTATGTTGCTGGTGGCTACCTTCTTGCTGTTCGTCTGGATCCTGGGCCTGACCGCGCTCGGCGCCCTGGGTGTCTGGGGCTTTAGGAGGCTCTCCGGCAGGATGGGTGGCCGATGAAGGGGACCGGAGTGCGAGAAGGGTCCGTCGAAGTGGCTTCGCCGCTCGCCGACGTCCCCGTGGGGCGCGAGGTCCGGGAGGTGAGGCTCTTGGCCAAGCTCCTCGACGGCTTCGCCAACCCCGTGAGGCTCTCCGTCCTCCTTCTGCTGGCCCGCGAAGGCGAGGCGAGCGTTGGGAAGCTGGTGGAGGCCATAGGGGTCCCCCAACCCCGTGTCTCGGACCACCTGCGCTGCCTGGCTTGGTGCGGCTACGTGCGCGCCCGGCGCGAAGGCCCAAACGTCTTCTACTCTATAGCGGACGAGCGGGTGATAGGTGTCTTGAGGCTAGGGGAAGGGATTCTGGCGGACAACCTGGAGCACGTCGAGGCTTGCGACGTGACGGAGAGCTGCTGAGTGAAGTCGTCCGTTTTTGGCTCCCTCGGCGCTACGGTCGCCGCCCTGTGCTGCGCGGGGGTGCCTGCAGTACTTGGTGCTCTGTCCGCTGCGGGGCTCGGCTTTCTCGTAAACGACCTGATCCTCTTTCCCCTGCTCGCGCTCTTTCTAGCGCTCGGACTGTGGGGACTCTGGGACGGCGTAAGACGACACGGTCTGCGGGCGGTGTTGGTGCTAGGAGGGGTTGGATCATTGCTGATGGTAGCCGGTATCCTCCTGCAGCCGCTCATCGTCTACGCGGGAGCCGCGGCGATGATCGCGGCTTCCGTCTGGAACGTCGTTGTCCTCCGGCAGATGCACAGGAGCGCTTAGGGCGATGAGAGTAGCAAAGAGAGCCCTCGGATTCGCACTGGCGTCAACGGCGCTAGTAGCTTGTCCTTGTCACCTAGCCCTGACGCTGCCGCTCGCGCTCACCGTCCTTGGAGGAACCGCGCTCGGCGCTGCGCTCACCGCCCACACGGGGCTGCTCGTCGCGGCGGCGACGGCGTACTTCGTCGGCGCTTTGGCCGCGGCGGTCTACTTGTTGAACCGTCCATCGAGAGAACAACCCCCGGACTCCTGGCAGGAGGATGGAGCACACGCCCTAAGCCGCTCGGCGCGGAATTCGAGATCAGGAGTAGAAAGATGACCAGAATACTCAAATTAGCCCTGGTGCTGGCGGCGACGCTGACGCTTGCGGCCTGTGGCACCGGACCCGGAAGCAAGCAGGCCGCGGCGCCCGCCGCCTCGCAGGAGAAGACCACCGCGCAGGCCACCAACACCACTACGACAGAGGAACCCACGGTGAAGGCGGATGCGACGGAGGGGCGGACCGGCCCAAGTGCCGGAAAGGCACGCTCGGGTTCAGGTGGAGAGCAGGCCCCGAACTTCGCCGTGACCACCCTCGACGGCGAGAAGTTCCAGCTCTCGGAGAAACGTGGGGAGGTTGTCGCGCTCTTCTTCATGGCCGGCTGGTGCGGTAGCTGTATCCCCGAGGCCCAGAGCTGGGACAAGCTCTACTCGGCCTACAAGGCCGAGGGGCTCGAGTTGCTCATCGTCTCCATGGACCCCAACGACACGCCGCAGACTATAGAGGGGTTCAGGCAAGCGGGAGGGATACGGTCGCTCCCCTGGGCCATAGACAAGACGGGCGATGTCTCGCGTTCGCTGAGTATTCAGGCTCTCGACTCCACCGTTATCGTCGATCAGGAGGGGCGGATCTCCTACCGGGATAGCGCCCCGACGCCCTACGAAACACTCGACAAGGAACTCAAGGAGGTCCTGTGAGCGAGATTCAGGCCTTGCTCGCCGGCTGGATCTCGTCCCTCACCGGGGCGCTCCCGGTCGGCCTGGCCTTCGGGGCCGGGATGATCGCGGCGGTCAACCCCTGCGGCTTCGCCATGCTGCCTGCCTACCTCTCCCTGTACCTCGGCGCCGAGGAGGAAGATTTCGGCAAACGCTCTTCCCCTATGCGCTTGCTCAAGGCTATCCTGGTCGGAGCCGTCGTCTCCTCGGGTTTCGTTCTACTCTTCGGGGCGGCGGGCCTCGCCATCTCCGCCGGGGGGAACGCGCTACTGGCCGCCATGCCCACCCTCGGGATCGTCATCGGCGGGGTGTTGGTCTTGATAGGACTCTGGATGCTCGCCGGACGGACCCTCTACACCGGCGTATTCGAGCGCCTCGCCTCCCGCGTGGGCGATCCCGGGACGGTCAGCATAAGGGGCTTCTTCCTGTTCGGCCTCGCCTACGGCGCGGCGTCGTTGAGC
>JACDGB010000203.1:0-1923 GCA_013815485.1 Rubrobacter sp. | reverse complement strand
TTGAGCTGTACCCTGCCGGTGTTTTTGGCGGTCGTAGGGAGCAGCCTCGCAACCGGCGGTGTTCTCGCGGGAGTGGGCCAGTTCGTGAGCTTCGGGTTAGGGATGGCGGCGGTGCTGATGGCGCTCACCGTGGCATTGGCCTTCTTCAAGCAGGGGCTCGTCAAGTGGCTGCGTGGTGTCGTGCCCTACGTGCGGGTGGCCTCTGCCGTTCTGCTCGTGCTGGCAGGTGCATACATCATCTACTATTGGCTCTCCTCCAGTGGCGGAGCCACCCTACCCGGTTGACTTGACGCCGCAAGATACCGGCCGCCCGACGTCGTATCTAAAGGAGCGCAAGTGATAAGGAGGTTGAGCATGAAGGTGGAGATCCTGTACTTCGACGGGTGCCCGACCTACGTGGCGGCTGAAAAGGCCGTACGAGAGGTGATAGCCGAGGAGGGCATCGAGGCAGATGTGGGGCTGGTGGCGGTCAACACCGACGAGGAGGCCCGGAAGCTCCGGTTCCCCGGCAGCCCCACCGTAAGGGTGGACGATCGGGACCTGTTCCCCGTGCCGGAACGGGCGGAGTACGCGCTCGGCTGCAGGATGTACGCCACCCCCGAGGGACTCAAGGGTTCGCCGACGGTCGAGATGCTGAAAGAGGTCTTGACGATGGAAGGAGTCACCCGTGCCAACAACGATCTTTAGGAACGGCGTACGCGAGCTAATGGAAGAAGGGGCGCAGCTGGTGGACGTGCTGCCCCCGGAGGAGTACGGGGAGGCGCACCTGCCTGGGGCGATCAACATCCCCCTCAAGGAGTTGAACCGCGAGACGACGGAGCAGTTGCGGCGAGACGAGCCGGTGATCGTCTACTGCTACGATTACCTCTGAGACATGAGCCCGCGGGCCGCGTGGCGGCTCGAAGGACTCGGCTTCTCGAAGGCCCACGACTACGCGCCAGGTAGGGTGGACTGGTTCGCGGCCGGGCTCCCGATGGAGGGGGGGCTGGCGAGCGTTTCCACCGTCGGCGACATGGCGCGCGGGGACGTGCCGACCTGCGCCCCGGGGGAGAAGGTAGGGGAGGTTCGCGGGCGCGTCCGGAGGACGGGCTGGGACCGTTGCGTGGTCGTGAACGAGGAGAGGGTGGTGCTCGGCTTGCTGTGCGAGAAGGATCTGACGTCGGACTCCGAAGCGACCGCCGAAGAGGCCATGAGGCCTGGCCCCACCACCGTTAGGCTAGACACGCCCGCTGAGAAGATGGCCGAGCGCATGCGGAAGCGCGGCACCGCCTCCGTTTTGGTGACGACACCTGACGGCGAGCTCATCGGGCTGATGTACCGGAAAGACGCCGAACGGGTGACCGCCGAGCAAGCGTGAACTTCGGAGAAAAGAGTCTTCTGAGATCGTCTGAAAATTCTTAGGCACGGGGCAGCCTCCTGACCATGAGCCTCGTCATCGCCGCGTGGATGGGCGCTTCGCCCGCCGAGCACAAACACTCGTGGTCCTTGCTCGTGCGCCGGTTGTGGGAGATCCACACGAAGGTGCGCTCCGCAACCCACTGGAGCGGCAGTTTCTCGAAGGCCGTACGCTTGGGCAGCTTGCTAAGATCCATCTCGCGCCCCTCCTTGAACCACTCCCTGGCCCAGACCCGCAAGACCTTCTCGGGAGGCGGCTTGGGAGAGCGGTTCGCAACCTCGACCTCCACGCCGGGCGTCTCCTCCGCCCACTCCGGAATCCGGGGGACGAATACTCACGCGGCGCCACACAAGTTAGGATCGTATCATGGCCGCGTGACCCTGCTATCATGGGCGGTCAGCCCATACTTTGACGTCAACGGAAAGAAGCAGATACGGTGGAAGGGGCCCTGGAAGGACAGTCCACTCGGGAGTGGCAGTCGGACCCGGCTTTGCTCGAGGGCGAGTCGCACTTCCGCCGCCTGCTGG
>JACDGB010000202.1 GCA_013815485.1 Rubrobacter sp. | reverse complement strand
CACCGGGGACGCGCCGTTGTCTGCGATCCCACGGG
Organism: Rubrobacter sp.; assembly: GCA_013815485.1. Lineage (GTDB taxonomy): Bacteria > Actinomycetota > Rubrobacteria > Rubrobacterales > Rubrobacteraceae > JACDGB01. Next base: position 4,696 of record JACDGB010000202.1, on the reverse strand, counting down.
CGAGATACTGGACGCCACGGGCGACCCCGACGGATACGTCTACCTCCGGTCATCGGCCAAGCCGTTCCAGGCGTTGCCGCTCGTGCTTTCTGGCGCCGCCGACGCTTTGCGGCTCTCGGATGAAGAACTGGCTATCATCTGCGCCTCTCACAACGGTGAGGCGCGGCATCTTTCGGTCGTCCGTTCCATTTTGAGGAAGGCCGGGCTTTCGGAGGACGACTTGCAGAGCGGGGCGCACCCGCCGATGCATGGCCCGGCGGCGGCCCGCATGGCGCGGAACGGGGACGAGCCCAGGCCCATCCACGGCAATTGCTCAGGCAAGCACGCCGGGATGCTGGCCCTTTGCGTTCACGAGGGCTGGGAGACGATGGGCTACCGCAAGCCGAGCCATCCGGCGCAGCAGAAGATCCTGGGCTCCGTCGCCAGCATCTGCAGCGTGGAGCGGGACGAAGTCCTCGTTGCCGGGGACCAATGCGGCGTCCCGACTTTCGCTATGCCCTTGAAGAACCTCGCCACCGGCTTCGCCCGCCTCGCCACCGGAGAAGGAGTATCCGGCGAGATGGCGGAAGCCACCCGGCGTATCCGGGACGCCATGCGCTCGAACCCCTTCATGGTCGCCGGGACGGGCCGCTTCGACACCGATCTCATGCAGGCTACGGACCTCGTATCCAAGAGCGGGGCCGAGGCCGTGTTCGCGTGCGGTAGCCAGGCGGGGTGGGGGATGGCGATCAAGATCTCCGACGGCTCCAGCCGGGCCGTTCGTCCTGCCGCAATGGCTGCCCTCTCCCGGCAAGGAGCCGTGTCCACGGGCCGCGAAGTTTCCGAGTTGCGGGACCTGCACGGCGAGGCGGTCGGGGAGATCGGCCCTCTTGCGTAAGGCCGCGCGGCTACCATCCGACCGTGAACCGCGACTATCGGCCCACGGTCTCGAAACCTTCCCGCCCGTACCAGTCCTTCGGCCAATCTCCGACGTCCGCGCGTAGGCACAGCGCGGAGCAGCCTCTTCGCAGGGCTTCTCTACGGATGGCATCCAGCAACTCTCTGCCAAACCCCCGGCCCTGGAAACATCGTCCAGACCTCGGCGTTCCTGGGGTGACATTCGATGTTCATGGCGGGGAGCATTGTAGAACGCTTTAATGGAAAGATATGCGAAGCGAGGAACTCAACCCGGAGATTCTGGAGGCTTGCTACAGGGCCGGTGCCTTCCCGATGGCCGACGGTTACGGCGGGGTCGAGTTCTACCGTTCCAACCCGCGCTCCGTGTTGGAACTCGACGCGCTGCGCGTCTCCAAGTCGCTCGGGCGCGTGACCCGCAAGGGCGTCTACGATGTGCGCATTGACTACGACTTCGAGGGTGTCATCCGGGCGTGCGCCGATAGGGACGAGACCTGGATAGACGAGGGGATCATCGCTTCCTTCATCTGCTTCCACGAGTCGGGGAAAGCGCACAGCGTCGAGGCGTACCGGGACGGCGCGCTCGCCGGCGGGCTATACGGCGTCTCTTTGGGCGCCGCGTTCATGGGCGAGTCCATGTTCAGTCGCATGACCGACGCCTCGAAGGTCTGCCTGGTCCACCTCGTCGAGCATATCAAGGAGAGGGATTTCAAGCTCCTCGACTGCCAGATACAGAACGATCATCTCGCCCGGCTCGGAGCCGTGGAAGTCCCGGAGCATGAATACCTTCGCCGTCTCGACCAGGCGCTGCGCCTGCCCCGAACCTTCCGGTGATCCATGACCAATCGAAGCCATGCGATATTCGCTATTGAAGTTTCCTCGCCTCCGTGGCGATAATGAAATGGATCCCGTAATCGGAGTGATGGAGCGTCGTCGAAGGTCGAAAGGAATAGGATGCTTGCACGCGAGTCGTTGATGATGATAGTTGCTGGCTTCGTTGCCGCGTTGACGGCGGTATTCGTGTTCGGCGGGCCCGCCGCCGGGGCCGCCGAACGTCCCTGATGGGTTCACGGCTTCGCCGGTCGCCAAAGTGGGCGACCCGACGGCCATGGCGGTCGCTGCCGACGGTCGAATCTTCGTGGCGCAGAAGGGTGGCGGATTACGGATCATCGAGAATGGGACGCTGAAGAAGCGACCTTTCGCGGAGTTCAGGGTGAACTCCCTCGGCGAGCGGGGCTTGCTCGGCGTCGCCCTCCATCCGAACTTCGCCGCCAACAAGTTTGTCTACGTCTACCGCACCGCGGCGAAGCCGAAGGTCCATAACGAGGTCGTCAGGGTTCGAGCTGTCGGCGACAGGATGGTCCCTGACAGCCAGAAAGTCATCCTCCGGCTGAACAACCTGGATGCCGAGCGTCACAACGGCGGTGCCATTCATTTCGGGACGGACGGCAAGCTGTACTTGGCGGTGGGGGACAACGGTCGCGAGGGAAGTCCCCAGAGACTCAAGAACCTCTTCGGGAAGATGCTCCGAATAAACGCCGATGGCTCTATTCCGAGGAGCAACCCCTTCTACAAACAAGCCTCCGGGAAGAACCGGGCGATCTGGGCTCGGGGGCTGCGTAAGCCGTATAGCTTCGCGGTGCGGCCAGGCACGGGAGCGGTGTACATCAACGACGTGGGTGAGATAACGTGGGAGGAGATCAACGCTGGCAAGGCCGGCGCGAATTACGGCTGGCCTATCAAGGAAGGCCCCGAGTCTGCGAATCGCTTCCGCGCCCCCATCCACTCATACCGCCACGACGGGACTCCGGGCGGCTGCGCCATAACCGGCGGCACGTTCTACGCTCCCCAGGCTCCTCAGTTCCCATCTTCCTACGAGGGCGATTATTTCTTCGCGGACTTCTGTGGTGGCTACATCCGGCGCTACGACCCCGAGACGGACAGCGTGTCCCCGGGTTCGCTACCGGCCTTTCGCGGCCGGTGGACCTTCAGGTGAGCCCCGATGAGAGCCTGTATACGCTGGAGCGAGGGACCGGTTCGGTAAACGAGATCCAATACACCGGCGGATGAACCGGAGAGAGGATACACGCTGAAACACATATTCCTATCGGCGATGATCCTGACGAAGCTTGCGGAGCCCACGAAGCCCTCCGCAGTCAGGCTGCCCGCCAGATTCACCGACGGGCTCGTCGCTGGCGTCTGCGACCGCGCTGGCCTCCACGCTGGACGGACGCATGCTCATCATTGACCTCATCGTGAACGGAGTGCGGTTTCGTGCGCCGCGCCGACCGAAGAGCGCGTTGGGAGAGACGTGGATCTTCAAATCATGGTCCAACGGGGGGAGACGGGAGCATGGGATCCCAACCCCCTCCTCCAGCGCTATCTACACGGCGAAGTACAGGAAACTGCGGAGGTAACGCGGTCGCGCCGAGGTCGCCAACGCGGCGTGTTAAGCTAGCCGCATGGATAATACACACATCACACTGGAATGGCGGCCGGAGTTGGAACGGCCCGTGCTCGTCGCCGGTTTTACCGGCTGGAACGACGCTGCGGAGGCGTCGAGCGTGGCGGTTGGGGCGTTGTCAGACTCGTGGGAAGCCAAGCAGTTCGGAAGTTTCGATCCGGAAGAGTTCTTCGACTTCCAGGCCACGCGCCCGCAGGTTCGGCTGGTTGACGGCGTCACGCGGACCATAGATTGGCCTGAGAATATGCTCTCCGCCGCCACTTCGGATGAGACCGGGGGAAGGGGTATGATCTTGCTCTCCGGCCCGGAACCGAACTTCCGATGGCGCTCGTTCTGCGATTCCGTGGTGACGCTGGCGCGGGAGCTCGAAGTAGAGCTCGTGGTCACGATGGGCGCCTTGCTGGCCGACGTGCCCCACAGTCGTCCGGTCATGGTCTCGGCAAACGCCCAGGACCCCGCGCTGGTCGAGGGGTTGGACCTGGCGGCGTCGCGCTACGAAGGCCCGACCGGCATAACCGGCGTCCTCCACGGCCTCTGCGCCGAGCAGGGTCTGCCTTCGGTCAGTTTCTGGGCCTCCGTGCCGCACTACCTGCCATCCGTGCCCTCCGCCCCTGCCGCCCTGTCCCTGTTGGAGAGCTTCTCGAACCTGCTCCGGGTGAAGGTGGACACCTCGCAGCTCGAACACTCCGCCGAGAGCTATCAGGAGCAAGTCTCCGCCGCCGTATCCCAGGACTCGGACCTCGCTGGCTACGTCCAGATGCTCGAAGAACGCTTCGACTCCCAGGCCGGGGACCCCAGGGACCTCCCCACCGGCGACGACCTCGCCGAAGAGCTGGAGGACTTCCTCCGAGATCAGCGGCGCGAGGAGGAATAAAGCTCGTCGGACGAGGGCTGCGTTCGTCGGAGTGGATGCTATCTCCGACTGGAAAAACTGATGGCTGAAGACTAATAAACCAGCGCGAGTACGAAAGAGATCACGCTGACGAAGCCCAGGATTCCTTGCGTCACGGCTGAGACGACGTAGCCGACGAGTACTCCGCCCGCCGCCCGCGAGGCGCGTTGCCAGTCCCAGCGTCCGGGCTCTTCGTTCTCGCTGGCCGGTTCGCGCTGGCGCTTGAGATATTCACCGAGGAAGACGCCGCCGATGGTTCCGAAGATGAGGCCGAAGAGCGCGCCGATCCCGAAGACGAGGGCTCCCGCCAGCGTCCCCACGATACCGCCGATGGCGCCGCCAACTGTGCCCCAGTTGCTGGCGCCGAACCTGCGCGCCCCGTAGGTGGTGGCGATGAAGTCCGCCGCGAAGGCTATCGCCGCGAAGACGCCGAGCAGTGCTATGAT
>JACDGB010000201.1 GCA_013815485.1 Rubrobacter sp. | reverse complement strand
TGGTCGGTGAAGATCCGGCCTCTGTCACCTACGTGCGCAACAAGGAGAAAGACTGCGCGGAGGTCGGCATCGAGTCCCAGGTCCATCGTTTCCCCGAGGACGTTGCATGGGAAGAGTTGGAAGCGATCATCGAGCGGCTCAACGAGGATGACGAAGTCTCCGGTTTCTTCATGCAGCTCCCGATCCCGGTTCATCTGGACCCTCTGACCCTGATCTCACGCATACGCCCGGACAAGGACGTGGACGGCCTCAACCCCGAGAGCGCGGGAAGGCTGGCGATGGGTTTGCCGGCCCTGATGCCGTGTACCCCGCACGGCGTCATCCAAATATTACGCCGCTCCGACATCGCGCTGGAAGGCACGGAGGCGGTGGTGCTCGGTCGCTCGAACCTGGTCGGCAAGCCGATTGCCCAACTCCTTCTGCGCGAGAACGCCACGGTCACGGTCTGCCACTCGCGCACGAAGGACTTGGCCGGTGCCGCGGGCCGGGCGGATATCCTCATCGTCGCCCTGGGCCGCCGGGAGATGATCGGCGCCGAATACGTGAAGGAAGACGCCATAGTAATCGACGTGGGCATCCACCGCAAGGACGATGGCGGCGGTCTGGTGGGTGATGTGCGTTTCGCGGAGGTCGAGAAGAAAGCGTCCGCCATAACGCCCGTCCCTGGAGGCGTTGGTCCGATGACACGGGCCATGCTGCTTCACAATACCTTGCAAGCGGCTCGCGCCGGAAAGGAAGGGTAATGAAACCGGAGTCTGGCTCCCGCTTCGCGGACGACGTGGACGAGCAGTATCCTCCGGATCGAGGAGTGGACCTGCCCCGCATCGAACGCGCCGTCAGGGAGATACTGGCCGCCGTGGGCGAGGATCCGGATCGGGAAGGGCTGAAGGACACGCCCGCGCGGGTTGCCAGAGCCTACGAGTTTCTGTTCGCCGGGTTGAGCGTGGACCCCGCGGAGCAGTTGAGCGTAGGTTTTCAGGAGGATCACCACGAGATGGTCCTCATACGGGACATACCATTCAATTCCATCTGTGAGCATCATCTTCTGCCCATGATCGGCAAGGCCCACGTCGGATACATACCGGATGGGAAGGTCGTGGGACTATCCAAGCTGGCCCGCGTGGTCGAGGGATACTCCCGCAGACCGCAGCTTCAGGAAAGATTGACAGCCCAGATCGCCGACGCCCTGCACGGAAGCCTGGAGTCCCGTGGCGCCATCGTCGTCGTCGAGGCCAATCACCTGTGCATGACCGTCAGAGGCGTCCAGAAACCAGGCAGCGTCACCGTCACCAGCGCCGTCCGCGGCATCTACGCCAGAGACCAGCGCACCCGCCAGGAAGCCATGAGCCTCATAACCGGCGGCGTCAGATAGAAAACAAAGGCTCCCTCAGAGAGAGGATTATCGGCGCACGAGACGCCGTGGACTCCGGTGCTCGAAATACCATGAGCCGGGACATCATGCGGGAGATCTCCAACCTCGCGTCTTACCGTCGGGCCAGGACGGTGCTGGCGTACGCTGGTTTCGGCGGCGAGTTGCAGACCGAGGACTTCCTGCGCCGGACCCTGGATCTCGGGAAGACCTTGCTTCTCCCCAGGGTTAACCGCGAGACGAAGTCCCTGGATATCTACGAAGTCAAGGATCTGGAACGTGACCTGGAATCCGGGACGTGGGGGATTCGGGAGCCAAATCCGGGTATATGCTCTCCGGCGGACATCCGTGCCGTGGATTTCGTCCTCGTCCCCGGCGTCGCCTTCGATAGCCGGGGCGGTCGTCTGGGTTACGGGGCGGGCTTCTACGATAGACTGCTCGCCAACCGTCCCTCGCAAGCTTGGCTCGTAGCCGGGGCCTTCGAGATCCAGATGATCGAACACGTCCCGATGCAAGAACGCGACGTGCCCGTGGACGTGATCGTGACCGAACAGAGACACTATCTCTCGTAAGGCGAGCAAACGAGTGCGTCCACGCCTATTGGCGGAAGCTCTTATTCACGAGACTGGAGAAGTCCCCGCTGAACGGAGATCAAACGCAGTAGAAATCCGGATAACCCCACCCTGATACTCGAAGCACGCTCGACAGGATTTACTCTTCACCCCACCGCCGTGCCTGTCGCCGAAGACACCTGAAAACCTTTCCCGTCCCGCAGAGATTCTCCCGGATATCACTCCGACCGGAAGCCCTCGCCAGCCATCATGCGCCCCTCTCGAAAAAAGACCTCGACCCGCATCCCATAAATGACCTCTCCGACTCTTGACGGAGAACCAGACTTATGTTACTTGTTCCGTATATGAAAAAACAATTCACAATACGCAACACACGAATATACGTGGAAGGCTCAAAAATCTTGAAAAGCGGACTAAAAATCTACTGCGTCGGCTTGGTTTTCTCGTGTCCCGAGGGCTTGGCTGGCGGTTGGTTGATGAGGGTATTAGATGGAGACTAGCGCCGGGGTGGTGGTTATCGGGGCTGGCATCGTGGGTTGCAGCGTCGCCGAGCATCTTACGCGGATGGGATGGCGGGACGTGGTGGTCCTGGATCAAGGACCGCTCTTCGAGTCTGGTGGCTCGACTTCTCACGCTCCGGGACTGATGTTCCAGACCAACCCCTCGAAGACGATGACGGATCTGGCGAAGTACAGCGTCGGGCGTTATTTGGAACTCGAAGTAGACGGAAAGCCGTGCGGCTACGAAGTCGGTGGAATAGAGGTCGCCGAGACGCCGGAGCGATTGGAAGACCTCAAACGCAAGCGCGGTCTGGCGGCCTCGTGGGGCCTGGAGTCGCACCTCATCTCGCCCGAGGAGTGCGCGGAGAAGATACCGCTCCTTGACCCGAAGAAGGTACTCGGCGGGTTCTTCGTTCCATCCGACGGCATCGCCAAAGGTGTACGGGCGTGCGAGGCGATGGGGCGTCTGGCGACCGGGCGCGGCGCGAAGTTTTACGGCGAGACCGAGGTCACGGGCATCGAGGTGAAGAACGGGCGGGTTCGGGCGGTCGAGACTGACGGGGGCCGCATCGAGACGGAACTGGTGATCAGTTGCGCCGGGATGTGGGGGCCGAGGATCGGACGGATGGTCGGCATGACGGTGCCACTCGTGCCCATGCAGCACCAGTTCGCGTGGACCACGCCGCTCGCGGAACTTGTCGGCGAGACCCGCGAGGTCGTCCATCCCATCCTGCGCCACCAGGACTTCTCGATGTACCTCCGCCAGCGGGAGGACCACTACGGCATCGGGGCATACCGGCATCGTCCCATGCCCGTCTCCGCCGACGACATCCGGCGCGACTACCGGGGCGAGGGAGAGTTCCCATCGGTCCTGGAATTCACCCCGGATGACTTCGAGCCCACATGGCAAGAGGCGCGCAAGATGCTTCCGGCCTTGCAGAGCGTGAAGATAGACCGTCCGATGAACGGGCTGTTCTCGTTCACGCCGGATGGTGGATCATTGCTTGGTGAGTCGAAGGAGGCGAAGGGGTTCTGGGTTGCGGAGGCTGTCTGGATCACGCACGCCATCGGCGTAGGGAAGGTGATGGCCGAGTGGATCACGGACGGCGTTCCGAGCATTGACCTCGCAGGCGCCGACGTCCACCGCTTCGATCCTCACGCCTTGAGCCCGTCCTACACCCTGGCCCGCAGTTCGCAATCGTTCCGCGAGGTCTACGACATCATCCATCCCCAACAGCCAATGGACGCGCCGCGTCCCCTGCGGACGAGCCCGTTCTTCCCGCGCCAGAAGGAGTTGGGAGCATACTTCCTCGAAGGCTCCGGCTGGGAACGGCCGCAGTGGTTCGAGGCAAACCGGACGCTCCTCGACGGGCAGGAGGTTCTGGATAGAGGATCGTGGGCCGGCCGGTACTGGTCGCCCGTCGCCGCCGCCGAAGCCCGCGCCACCCGCGAGAGCGTCGCCCTCTACGACATGACCTCTTTGAAAAGAGCGGAAGTCACCGGCCCGGGCGCGCTGGATTTTCTGCAAAACCTCAGCACGGGACAACTCGACAGGCCCGCCGGCAAGGTGACGTACACGCTCATGCTGGACGAGGCGGCCGGCGTGAAGAGCGACGTGACGGTGGCGCGTCTCGAAGAGGAACACTTTCAACTCGGCCTGAACGGCCCGCGGGATATCGAGTGGATGGAACGTCATCTGCCTTCCGATGGCTCCGTTCGGGTGCGGGACATCACGGCGGGGACGTGTTGCATCGGGGCGTGGGGTCCCGCTGCCCGCGATGTGGTTCAGAGCCTCTCCGAGGACGATTTCTCAAACGAGGCTTTCGGGTTTTTCAATGCCCGGCGAGCTTATTTGCAAGAGGTTCCGGTGACGACGCAGCGGCTCTCCTACGTCGGGGAACTGGGGTGGGAGATCTACGCCACGGCGGATATGGGACTCCGGTTGTGGGATCTGCTGTGGGAGGCTGGGCAGCCATACGGAGTAATCGCGGGAGGCCGGGCCGCGTTCAATGCGCTGCGCGTGGAGAAGGGATATCGCGCCTGGGGCACGGACATGACCACCGAGCACGACCCCTACGAGGCTGGTCTCGGCTTCGCGGTGAAGCTGGACAAGGGTGACTTCATTGGCCGCGAGGCGTTGCTGAAGCGCAAGGAAGCGGGGCCGCGCCGGAGGCTGGTGTGTACGCTGCTCGATGACCCGAACGTGGTGGTGATGGGAAGTGAGCCTGTATGGACCGATGGCCGGGCTGTCGGGTATGTGACGAGCGCGGACTTCGGGTACACGATTGGGC
>JACDGB010000200.1 GCA_013815485.1 Rubrobacter sp. | reverse complement strand
AGAGCCCAATGGTTAGGAAGGTCGCCGTGAACGCGCTCAAGAACCCGAGGGTGCGCGGCGTGGTCGTCAATCAGGCCAAGAAGCAGGTGAGAATCCGCTTGCTCGGGAAGTAAATCGGCTACAGATAAACTCCGGGGCGGAGGGACTTGAAACTCCGGCACGGTTGATCCGCTTTCGGGTCTAGTCGGTCGATTCCCGTGTCCGAGCCGCGATGTCGCGGGCGACCCCCAGCGTGGAGCCCGACGCACGCCACACTTCCAGTTGACGGTCTGCCTCAGTGGGTTCGTCCAGGATGCGCCACGCGCCGGAGAGGTCATGCTTCGTGCCGTTTTGCAGGAGGGTGAGCAGACTTTCGATGGCCTTGCGGGTCTCGACCGTCTCGTGGGTATCGTGGCTGGCGAACTCGCCTTTCAGACCGTATCGCTGCGCGCTCCACTTGTTTTCTTCGATCTCTCGGCTCGGACGAATTTCGCGCCGCTCTCCCGATTCATACTCGCCGGATAGCAAATCGCACAGGGTGGCTGTGAGGGTGATGAGAGCCTCGTTGCGCCAGAGGGCGGTCTGGGCGTCGAAGGCTCGGACCTCGATGGTGCCGAGGCCCGGATGGGGTCTCACGTCCCACCAGATCTCCGAGAGCGAATCTATCGAGCCGGAGCGTTGGGCGAAATCCACGTACTTCGCGTAAGAATCCCACGAGCCCAGAGGTTCCGGCATCCCGGCGCGGTGGATGGAGCGAGAGAAGATCAGGATACGCGAGGATTGCATGTCCGTGATCTCACCCTGCCAGAACGGCGAGTTGACCGAGAGCGCGAGCATGTGCGGCACGTACTCCCTCAGCCGGTCGAACATATAGATGGCTTTCTCCCGGCCTCGCACGGCGTAGTGGACGTGCAGCGAGAAGGTGTTGTTGCGACGGATCAACCACCCCAGCTTGCTTTTCAGGCGCTGGTAATGGGGCTTGTCTATGATCCGCTGCTCGCGCCAATCCCCGATGGGATGCGTCCCGCTGGTGCCGAGCAATCTGCCGAGACGTTCGGCCCAGGCCAGCAGCATCCGTCGCCGCGCCACGAGGTCTTCCACGACCCCGAGCGGTTCGCCGTGGACGCCGGTGTTGGATTCGATCTCGGAGTCTATCAACTCGCCGCTGAAATGACCTTCGGGTACGGAATCCAGTATCTTCTGCGCCCCATCGGAGAGCCTGAGCGTCTCCGGGTCCGCCAGCCAAAGCTCCTCCTCCGCACCCAGAGTGCCTTCCAGGATGTCCTTCTCGAAAGCGTCCTCTGGGATCAAGGAACTGTTCCCCGCGCCACTCAAATCTCGTCCCCTGACGGATAGGATTTTTCGCCGCCCCGGATCTGCACCGGCAGGTGATTCTCAGCGGGAGCCAGAGGACAATGCCAGCGGGGATCGTAGGCGCAAGATGGGTTGTAGGAGAAGTTGAAATCCACGATCAGGCATCCATCCTCGGAGCCGAGGTCAGCGTGCTTGATGGTGTCGAGCACGTACCGGCCTCCTCCGTAGGTTTCTCTTCCGCTGGTCGCATCGCGGAACGGGAGAAGTACCCCGCCACCGTAGCCGGAGACCCAGAACAGCGATAGCGAATGCTCCGCGCCGTGTAGTGAGAATCGAACCTTCCCGAAACGCACGAGCCGCATCAGGCCGTCTTCTTGCAGATGTACTTCGGTAACATCAGGCTCCACGTCATAGTCTACGGGAAGCGCGTAGCGGAGCGCGGGGTCGTAGTCGTAGTAACGGGGGCCTCCGGTTTGGGCCATCGCCTCATGCGAGAGGGGAGATCGCGGATGTTTACGGAACAGTTCGGCTCTCTGCTGGCGGAACCGCTCGCAGCGGACTGCCGGGTCCAGGGTATCATCGCGGGTCCGGGCGTACATCTCCGAGACGGAACGCCGGTAATCCAGCAACTCTTCGCAATTGGTCCGGTTCATCATTACGCTGCATATATTAACCGCTCGGATGGCGAACCTGTGAGGATCCCGGCTCGCGGGTAGAATCGGGGCGGTGGTCATCCCGGAAGACAGGACGGAGACGACCATCGCTTTGCTGCTGTTGGAGACTATTGACGGGAGGTATCAGTGTCGGCGGATGTTGGGGAGCGGGCTCCGGACTTCGCGTTGCCTTCGGATAGCTGGGACGAGAAGATTTCTTTGAAAAGCTACGTTGATACAGGCCCGGTTGTGTTGTTCTTCTATCCTGGAGATTGGTCGAGTGTCTGCACGGATCAGTTGAGCCGGGTGCAGGCGGAGATCTCGCGCTTCGAGGAGAAGGGGGCGAGGGTGTTGGCGATCAGCGCCGACACGCCCTGGTCGCATCGAGCATGGGCCGAAGAACAGGGCATCGAGTTCCCGTTGCTCTCCGACCTCGAACGCGAGGCCGTGGACAGTTACGGCGTCAGGCATGAGAACGGCTACCCGGAGCGAGCATACTTTGTCATAGACCGGGAAGGCGTGATCCGGGCGAAGCAGATCGAGGCTTCGACGAAGGACCAGCCCGACGTGGAGGCCGTCCTCGAAGACCTGGAAAAGGCTCTTTAGGATACCTTCGATGCGGCGGCCCGAAGGACCACTTCCCGTGCCCGAGCAGCGCATCGGCGCCTGCGCGGCGACGGCCATGACGCTTGTCTACAGCGCCCCGATGCCGGGCGTGGGCTCCCGCTATCTCGATGGGCCTGTCGCCCACGAGCGAAAGATTCTCGCGGCTGTTTCGGCCCGAGACGCGCTCGCCGGGGCCGCCCGCCGGAGCGTGGGGGAGACGGTGTTGGAGGCGGTGCTATCCTCGAGCTCGCTCGCCGGGTTCGCCGATGCGCGTGGCGCGGGATATCTGGCCCCGCTCTGCCGAGCAGCGGCGCTCGGGGAGAGGTCCGGACGGGTGCTACGGGGGCTAGGGCACGATGAGATCCTTTACTTTATCCGGGCGTTCGAGGCGGCGGGGGAAGCAGGATCTCTTGTAGCCTCCCTCCGGGTTGCGCTTGGGGCCGGCGAGTCCGCCACGCTCCGGGACGCGATGCGATTCGCCGCCACCCGCGATCCGCTGGCCCGCGATTACGCCAGGGATTACGAGATATCGCGCCAACTCGCCCGGCCCGCCCTGCTTGCCGCCCTCTCGCGCTCCGAGTCCGCGAGGGGCGCGCTGGTGCATTCCTATCTGGAAGTCCTCGCTGAAGTCCCCGACCTAGACCTAGCCGCGCGGGCCGGACGCCAGGAGGCCGAGGATGTCTCGCGCATGGCGAACGGCGTATTGAAGGCTGGCGGCGTCCGCTCGCGGCGGGGTATCCAGGCCATCTCCAACCTCGACGGTCTGCTGCGCGCGGACCGACGCCTCGCGCCCACGGCCACGGAGCCCGTCGTGCTTGCCGCTGCTTTCATGGCCGCTCTGAAGCACGGCCCAGAAGCTCTCGGGCACCATCTGCCACCGGTCACGGGCCGTGATAAGGGACGATGATCTACGTCTCCCGCCTGAACCGTATAGCGGCTAAAGTTTCGGGTGGTTTGGGCCGATCACTGTACGGAATCCGTTGTCGTTTTCTCTGCATGCTCCCGCCATTCACTGGAGCGTTGGCCTCGAAGACCGGAAAGGTGTCCCAACAGAGTGGATGTGACGCTGCAAACGATCACGCTGATCGAAGTCATAAGCGAGACGGTCAGCATCATGGTCGGGACCGTTGTGTTCTTCCTGGTGCAGCGTCTCATCCCCGGTTTCGGCTTCCTCCTGCAGCGCCGGGCGCTGCGCTTCATCCTGGCCGCCGTGCTGTTTTTCCTGGCGGCGCAGATACTGGCGCTGGTGGAGACGGTCTTCGCCCCCGCCACTTCCCTGACCGTAACCTTGCTGGAGGACTTCGCTGAGGTATTCGTCATCGTCCTGGCGGCGCTGGCGGCGGTCATCCTGTACAGGTCCGAGCGACAGGACATCGCCTCGCTGCGGCGGGCGGCCGACCTGGACGAGCTCACGGCGCTCTCCAGCCGGGCCTTCTTTCGTCGGGCGGCGAAACGCCGGCTCACGCTCTCCCAGGAGAACGGCCTCCCGTTGGCCTGCATCGTGCTGGATATAGATGACTTCAAAGCCTACAACGACGAGTTCGGGCACGAGGCTGGCGACCGGGCCCTCGTCTGCGTGGCCCGCGCCATGCAGGACCTGGCCCGTGCCGACGACCACACGGCCAGGCAGGGCGGCGAGGAGTTCGTGGTGCTCATGAACGGCAGCCTCCAGGACGCAGTGACGGTCGCCGAGCGCATCCGTTTGCGGGTCGAGGAGGCGTGTTCCCCCGGACGCGACGAGGGTTTGCTGCGCCAGATCACGGTCTCTTTGGGCGTGGCTCGGCTCTCGGACAAAGCGAATACGCTGGAGGGGCTCTTGAATGCCGCGGATCAGGAGATGTACCGCGCCAAACGGGCCGGCAAGAACCGCGCCTTCGCCGCCGGGCAGGAATAGGCTTCCGACGTGATAACGTTCGCCGCGCCGCCGGTGGGCTGGAGTAGAATCCTCTTCGTGCATCGCGTGTTTCGGACAGAGGTCGAAGGGGAGGACGCGCAACCGTGAAGGCTCTCGTCATAGTGGGTCATGGCTCGCACCTGAACGGGGATTCCAGCTTGCCCATATACGAGCATGCCGCGCGCATCCGGGAGATGGGCCTCTTCGACGAGGTGGTGGAGTGCTTCTGGAAAGAGGAGCCTGCCATGCGCCACGTCCTCGACACGGTGGAGTCGGAGGACGTGTGCGTCGTTCCGGCGTTCATCTC
>JACDGB010000199.1 GCA_013815485.1 Rubrobacter sp. | reverse complement strand
GGTGTACCCTGCGGGCCGGCGCTCTGAGTGCCCACAACGGCGCGTTCGAGGGAGTCGAGGTTCCGGTCAGGGAGAGCCTGAAGTAGAGAATCAGCGGATATGCTGTCCTCGAACCGTTGCCTGGCTAGTTTGTCGAGCGGATGAAGCAGGCTGGGTCGAGTGGTTCCCCGGTGGCGCGGAGCACGGTGTCCCGCCAGTTCTCGCGGGCGCCGGGTCCGAAGATGGCTTCGAGCATGTACCGACCGGCGGCCTCGCTCTCGTAGAACGGCCCGCGGGTCACGTATTTCTCCAAGTATTCCCGTAGCTGGGCGGCGATGAGGTTGCCGAGCATGTAGTTGTGATAGTAGACGGGCGCCACCGCAACGTGGATCTTGGCGGCCCAATCCGGCTCATCCCGTCCGGGCGGACGCTCTACCAGTTGAATCCTCTCGACGAGATCCCACCATGCTTCATTCAGATCTTCGCGGTCGGGGTCTTCGTAGAGGAGCTGCTCGAAGCGGTACATCACGAGCGCCCAGCGGGTGAAGATGAGCCCGTCAGTCCGGCGTCGCGCGGCGAGCGCGTCGAGGTTTCCACGGAGATCTTCTTCGGAGACGCCCGCGACCTTGCGCAGCCAGCCCGGGTCATCGGACAGGGAACCCATCAAAAGCGCGATCGCCTCGGTAGTGCAAATGTGAGAGTAGGTACGAAGCAGGTATGGCAGTCTGGGGTTGATGTGCCGGTCGTAGACGGCGTGGCCGAATTCGTGGAGCATGGTGTTCATCCAGTATGCGCCGGGTTGGACGTTCGCCAGCACCCGCACGTCGTATGGATACTCGCGCCCGACCGAGATGCAGAAGGCGTGCTGGCTCTTGCCTGCCCGCTCGTGGAGATCGCTGCGGGAGATCACGCCTCGCACGTCGAGGCCGAGAGCATCGTATGTCTTCCGTGTGAGATCCTCTAGATCCGCGTCCGCGAAGTAGCGATCCACGTCGAGGTTCGCGCTCTCCGGGGGTTCCTGGAAGAACGGGTCCGCAAGATGCCAGGGCATGACGGTATCCACGCTGAAGCGGGTTCGCAGACCCTCGTCTAGGCCCCGTTTGAGTTCCGCGAAAGGGGCATCCGTGGCGGATTGCAGGTGGTCCATGATCCCGGCTAGCTCCAAGGCGTCCACGTCCTGCAAGTCGAGCGAGCGATGGTAGTGGTCAGCGTATCCGGCCTCTCGGGCGAGCCGGTTGCGTAGGCGGGCTAGTTCCCGCACGGTCCCCTCGACCTCGCGCCCAACCGTCTTCGACGCCTCCCAGGCTTCACGCCGGAGGGCCTCGTCATCCGAGGCGCGAAGGATCCCGCGCACCTCGTTCTCCCCGGCTTCCTGGCCGCCGACCGTCCCGCGATGGTTGCCGTATACGGCGCTGGCCTCCGCCTCCAGTTCCTCTATCTGATGCAAGACATCCGGGTCGCCCTGCCGCCCGGCGAAGGTCCGGTACAACACCTCCACCTGCCGGCGCAGGAGTGGATTCTCCAGGACATCGCGGCCTTCGTGCCAGGATCCCACCCGCTCGAACTCGTCGCTGCTCGCAAAGAGATCGTTATACTCATTGCCTGCCTCGACCAGTTCATTCCGGGCCTCATTCGTTCCCGTGGTGGAGAGGGTCCACCAAGCTTCGCTCACACGTTTCTCGGCCGGGGCGAGGCGTTTCTCGAACTCGCGCAGGAAAGTCTCTATTTCAGTAGATGAGTTCATCGAAAGTCCCTTCCGATATAATTTTCAATTATCGAGTTTCGCGCCGCATCTGGCGCAGTATTCCAGCTTCGAGAAGAATATCTTGTGGATGATAGTTCTTCCACAAGTGTCGCGGACGCTGGCTCCGCTGACGTTGAGGAAAGCGATCAAAGCCGCGACCGACGCCATGAAGAGCAGGATTTCCAGCGGCGCTCCCATCCCGGCGACGAATGCGATGAACAGCACGCCTACGAGAACTACGAACCAGGAAAAATACTTTCTCTTGAACCGTGCGTTCTTGTTGACGTGAAATAGAAAGAAACCGGCGATCATCAGCACGGCCCAGGTCGCCACGAAGATGGAGAACGCAACATCCGGCCTCATTCGCGGCTCCGGCGTGGGTCAGCGGGCGCGAGCGGCTTCGTCGCGGCGTTTGCCCGTGTAGATGGCGACCAGCAATACGATGATGCCCAGGGTGCAGAGTTGCAGCATGGTCTCGGGTCCGCCCCGGTTGCCGACGACGAGGACCGCAATGAAGACCAGGAGAATAGCCGCGTATCCGGCGGCTCGGAAGGCGAAGTACGAGGTCAGGAGCCCGGCCAGCGTGTAGAGGATGAACATGAAAGGGCGGAGCACGGTCGCCCACGCGGCGAAGACCGGTGGCGTGTCGAGGCCGGTCGCCCATCGCCCGAGCTGCCCGACTATCAGGAGAGCCAGGAATGTGGCGGCGAAGCAGATGGCGCCGCTCCTCCAGGTTATGGGCTCGGGGTCGAAGTAGTGCGGCTCGTGCCAGCGGGCCTCGCGCTCGACGTACCGCCCCCGGCGTCGGCCGCCGTCGTCCCGCTCCCGTCGGGAACCGCGCTCACGGTCTCCGTCTTCCTTCCGACCGAAGCGTCCTCTGAGTCGTTCTCCGAGGCTCGGGCCGCTGGAGGCGCGCTCGCTGCGCTTGGCGGAGAGCTCGTCTTCGAGGCTGCCCCAGTCAAGACCTTCGAGGCCGGAGAGCTGGTCGGCGGCGTGGGCGAGGTCGAGGGCCTCGTTGTGCTTCTGGCGGCGGTCGGGGTCGGAGAGGACGGCGTGAGCCTCTTGCAGCAAGGCGAAAGCCTCCGTGCTTCCGGTTGGATGATCCGGATGACGCTCCTTCGCAAGACTGCGGTAAGCGTTCCGGATATCGGTTTGCGAAGCCCTGCGGGAGACGCCGAGTACCTCGTAGTAGTTGACAGTTTCCGCCATCGTGCCCCTATTCTAACCCACGAATACCGTCCGGTCCCACGCCTTCCAGAGCCAACGCTATCTCCTCCCGGCAACCCGCGTCCCGTTCGTTCTTCGCGGCCTCCCCGAGAGCCAACCTCGATTCCGGGACTCCGATCTCCCCCAAAGCCCAAGCTGCGTGGGAACGCACCAGGGATGATGGATCCTCTCTCAGGGCCAGTATCAGAGCCGGAATCGCTCCTTCCAGTTTCAGGTTGCCTGCGGCCACGCAGCAATTGCGCAGAATTCCGGCACGGCCAGGACGGGTGAGCGGAGTCCCGGCGAAGCGCCGCTCGAACTCATCTTCGGAGCGGATGCCGAGCGTCTCCACGATGTCCAGGTACGGACCTTTCCCGGCCTCTGCCGAGAACTCCGGCCAGCGGGACTTCGTGGCCTTCGTCTTGTTGTATGGGCAGACCTCCTGGCACACGTCGCACCCGAAGGCCCAGTCGCCTACGAGCGGTCGCAGGTGGTGGGGAATCGCGCCCTTGTTTTCGATGGTGAGGTACGAGATGCACAGCCGGGCGTCCACGACGCCGGGGGCTTTGATGGCGCCGGTCGGGCAGCGGTCCATGCAGCGAGTGCATTGGCCGCAGGTGCCGGTGCCGTGAGGGTCGGGCGTCAGTTCGAGGTCCATGATCAGGTCGGCGATAAAGAAATAGGATCCCACGCTGCCGTTTATGAGGCACGAGTTGCGCCCGAAGAACCCGAGCCCCGCGTGCTGCGCCGCCGAACGCTCCAAAAGCGGCACCGCATCCGTGAACCCGCGAGCTTTGATCCTCACCCCAAGCTCTTCTTCCAACTCCTCCCGCAGCCGGAACAGCCGCGCCTTTATGACCTCGTGATAGTCCCGGCCCCACGCATACCGCGCGACTCGGCCTCCGCTTCCCGTGTTCTCGGGGTGATCTCCCGGATAGTACGAGACGCCCAAAGAGACCACGCTCCGCGCGCTCTTCTGGAGCTTCTTTGGGTCGGAGAGCAACTCCACTGGCCGGTGCATATATCCCATGTCGGCGGCCATCCCGGCTTCCTGCCATTCCCGCAACCGTTCGCCGCCTTCCGCGAGCGGCTCCACCCCTGTCACGCCGACGAGGTCGAAGCCTGCGGCGCGGGCACGCTCTTCCAGGACGCGACGTACTTCGACGGGCTCGGGTGGACGCTTTTGCGGGAGACTTTCCATCGGATCAGATTGTATCTGTCCGAGGCGCCGGGTCTGAAGCGATCCTCGAAACGAGCGGTCCGCCTCGGTCGGATTTGCAGAAGGCTATCCCTTCCGCGAACCGCTTTAGCCGGTGAAGAACCGGTCTTTGCCCAGGCGTTTGGCCTCGTACATCGCCGCGTCCGCGCCACCCACCAGCGTCGCGGTGTCCGAGCCGTCGTTCCAAACCGCGGCGCCCGCGCTCATCCGGATCTCGAACCCCCATTCTTCCATCGAGCGGCGGATGATCTCCTCCTGCATCCGCTCGAAAAAAGCGCGGGCGCCAGGGATCCGGGTACCGGGCATCAGGACTACGAACTCATCCCCGCCGAATCGGGCCACGGTATCCACCTGGCGGGCGCTGGAGTACAGCGTTTGGGCCACGGATCTCAGGACTTCGTCCCCAAATGCGTGGCCGTAAGCGTCGTTGATCTGCTTGAAGTCGTCGAGGTCCACGAAGATCAGGGAGAAGCCCTCCCGCGACCTGCGGGCCCGCTCGAGCTCTTCGGCGAGCTTGGCGTCGAAGTAGCGTCTGTTATGGACTCCGGTGAGGCCGTCCATCTCCGTTTGCTGCCGCAAACGCTCTATCTGTCGTTCCCTCAAGGCTATTT
>JACDGB010000198.1 GCA_013815485.1 Rubrobacter sp. | reverse complement strand
CGTAGACGAGCTGGCCGCCGAAATCCGGGTGGGCTGTCCAGTATGAGTCGCGTGGGTCGAAGTTTCCTTGCGGGTTCACGAAAGCTACGTGCATTGGATCCCCTCCCTGCTCCTATAAGGGTACGCCACCGTCACCTATCTATCTGGCTCGGGATGCGTCTCCCGTCCTGCTCTCTTCGCGCTTCGTGGTGGCCTCCGCAAAGGCTTCCCGCGCCTTTTCGTACAGCTCCTCGCGGTCCATCTCCAGGGGGAGTGGTCCCGTCCGCTTTAGCTTCAACTCCGCGATTTCGCGGGCGAAGTAGACGCATCTCTCAGGCGGCTCGCCGTCGAGGAGCGCGACAAGGAACCCGGCCCAGAAAGCGTCCCCCGCGCCGGTGGCATCCTCGGCCACTATGGGGCGGGCCGGGACGTGGGAGACGATGCCGCCCTTCTCGGAGATCAGGACTCCTTCGCTGCTCATCGTGAAGACGACGGTCTCCGGTCCCATCTCGTGAAACAACTCGATGTACTGCTCGGCGGTGTGCTCCGGCCCGAAGATGCGCCTGGCGTCGTCGGTGGAGGGCTTGGTAATGTTGACATATTGGTATATCTCCCTGAGTATCTGCCGCGCCTCCTTGTGATGCGGCCAGATGCGGGCGCTGTAGTTCGGGTCGAGGGAGACGATCTTGCCCTGTTCGCGCGCCATCTGAAAAACCTTCCCTACCGCCGAGCGGCATGGCTCGCGCGAGAGGGCGAAGGCCGAGGCGTGGACTATTTTCGCCCGTTCCACGGCTTCGGCGGGGATCTCCTCCGGGCGCAGCCGGTAGTCTCCGCTGCGTGCGATCTCGAAGTCCGGCTTGCCGCTTGTTGACGACACGAAAGCCACGGTGGTGCGGTTACGGTGATCCATCACAAGGTACTCGATGGAGACGCCGTGGCGCTGGAGTTCGCTCTTGACGAACTGGGCGAACGCCCCGATGCCGGTCTTTGAGACGACCGCCGAACGGCCACCCAGTCTGGCGACGTTCACCGCGATATTCGCCGGGGAGCCGCCCAGGTAACGCCGGAAAGTGGTGGCGTTCCTCAACCAGTCCGTCTGCTCCACGGAGATGAAATCCACCAGCGTCTCGCCGACGGCTAAAACGTCCAGAGGTTCCTTCGCTACTTCCAAGCTCCGTGTTCTCCCGTCCTCATCATGCCCGCCGCCGCGATTATATGCGGCGCGGGGTGAAGCACCACGGGAGCAAAGGTGGAACGAGGCCGTAACGCGACGCGGATCCCACCAATTCGCGTTCTCCGTCGTAGAATCAGTCGGTTTGATGAGATTATTTCGGCAAAGGCGGTTTGTAGGATGAGAAGGAAGGTCTGCTGATGGGGCGCACCGAGGGCATCGAGGTCGAGGGCCTCGTCAGGAAGTTCAAGGGCGGCGTCACGGCGGTGGATGGCGTGGATCTTCGCGTCGAGCCGGGCGAGGTGTACGGTTTCCTGGGACCGAACGGCGCCGGCAAGTCCACGATGGTCTTGAT
The DNA here is from genome assembly GCA_013815485.1 of Rubrobacter sp. Classification (GTDB taxonomy): domain Bacteria; phylum Actinomycetota; class Rubrobacteria; order Rubrobacterales; family Rubrobacteraceae; genus JACDGB01. The sequence continues at coordinate 3,258 of JACDGB010000198.1, read as the reverse complement.
GCTCACTACCCTCCTTCCACCATCCGGCGGGACGGCTCGCGTCGCCGGATACGACATTGCGAGGGAGGGGCCGCAGGTGCGGGCCATGATCGGGGCTTCCTTGCAAGAAGCGGCGCTGGACAACTTCCTTACCGGACGGGACCACCTGAAGTTGCAGGCGGCGCTTCACGGGCTGCCGCGGGCGGAGCGCCGGAAGAGGGGCGATGAACTGCTGGAGCGCGTCGGGTTATCTGAGGCCGCCGACCGGCGGGTGCGCGGTTATTCCGGCGGCATGAAACGTAGGCTCGACCTCGCGCTCGCCCTCGTCCACAGGCCCCGTATCCTGTTTCTGGACGAGCCGACTACGGGCCTGGATCCCCAGAGCCGCAGCGCGCTCTGGGCCGAGGTCAGCCGCCTCGCCCGCGACGATGGCGTGACGGTGTTCCTCACGACGCAGTATCTCGAAGAGGCTGATGTACTCGCGGATCGGGTCGGGATCATTGACCACGGCAGGATCGTGGCCGAGGACACGCCGGAAGCGTTGAAGGCGGAGATCGGCCGTCCCAGCGTCGAGACCACGCCCGCGAACCGCGACGAGCGCGACGCGGTAGCGAAGGTCCTCTCGCAGTTCGGGCAGGAGATACCCTCCCAACCAGAGACGGTCTCCGTGCGCCTCGACCACGGGGCAGGCGGCCTCGCCGACGTGGTGCGCGCCCTCGACGCCGAGAATTTGAAGGTGTCGAAACTTCGGCTCGACGAACCGACCCTCGACGACGTGTTCCTGGAAAAGACGGGACGCTCTCTCGAAGGTCAGGGCGGGAGCAGAGGAGACGACGAGGAGGCGCAATCCTGATGGGCGTCTTCTCGACGCAGGTGGCGGCGCTGGCGGCGCGCTCCGTGCTCAAGACGGCGCGGCAGCCGGCGGTGATGGTCTCCGCGCTACTTTTCCCAATGCTGTTCTTCGCCATCAACGCCAACGGCCTCGACGCGGCCTCGCGCATCCCCGGTTTCCCGACGGACTCGTATTTGGATTTCGCGTTCGCGTTTCCGCTGGTGCAGGCTTCTCTGTTCGGCGCGATCACCGCTGGAAGCGATCTCGCCCGCGACATCGAGAGTGGCTTCTTCGACCGGCTTTCGTTGACGCCCATGCGTCCGGTCGCGCTCCTTATGGGGATGCTCTTCGGTGTGATCGCACTCGGGCTCTTGCAGGGCGTGGTGTTCCTAATCGTCGGCTTCCTGTTCGGGGTTGATGTGAAGAGCGGACTTGCGGGGATGGTAGTTCTCGTGGGCCTGACGATATTGGTCGCTTTGGGATTCGGGGCAATTGGGGCGACGCTGGCTTTGAGGACAGGCTCGGTGGAGGCTGTGGAGAGCGCGTTCCCGCTGTTCTTCGTGGCGATCTTCCTGTCGAGCATCAATTTGCCGCGGGACCTGATCGAAGCCGACTGGTTCCGCTTCATCGCAACCGTCAACCCGATCAGCTACCTGGTCGAGGGTATCCGCAGCCTGGTCATAACCGGATGGGACGCACAGGCACTCGCGCTCGGATTCGGGTGCGCGCTTGGCATATTGACGCTCGCGCTCGCCGCGGCCGGGACATCGCTGCGGACGAGGATAGCGCGATGACGGCCGGGACTTACGGCGGCTTCTTCGCGGTGGCCGGGGCGGTTGCGTGGCGGCAGACGTACAAGTACTTCCGCAACCCGGCGTTTCTGGCCCCGGCGCTGTTCCCGCTGTTCTTCTTCGTGGCGTTCGCTGGCGGGTTGACGCGGGTGGGGTCGGTGCCCGGCTTCGACTACGCGGCGGGTTACACGGCGTTCCAGTTTGTGTGGGCGCTGTTGCAGGCGGTCTCGATGGGCGGGGCGTTCACCGGCTTCTCCATCGCCGGGGACTTCGAGAACGGCTTCTCCCGGCGCCTGATGCTCGCCGCCTCCAACCGCCGCGGCATCGTGCTCGGATACGTGCTCGCTTCCATTGCACGGGCCGTCTTTACCGCCACGCTCGTCACGGTGCTCGCGCTGGTGATCGGGATGCGCATAAGCGGCGGATACGACCTATTCGGCCTGATCGGGCTCGTCCTCCTCGCCAACGTCGCAGCCACCCTGTTCGGAGCCGGCGTTGCAATGCTGATGCGCACCCAGCAAGCCGGCCCGGTCATAAGGACGCCCATTTTCATAGTCCTGTTTCTGGCCCCGGTCTTCGTGCCGCTCCCGCTCCTGAACGGCTGGCTGCGGACGGTGGCCTCCATCAACCCATTCACCACTATCCTCGACGCCGCTCGCGGTTTCCTGGCCGGACAACCCGAGAACGTCCTGCCCGCCTTCGGCATCGGGCTCGCCCTCGTGGTTGTCTTCGCCGGATGGGCCCTGTACGCTCTGCGTCGCGCCGAGAAGGCCGGAAGCTAGCCCGTGGCGAGAGGACGTCCGTACAACCGCGCCATCGCCACCGCCCAGAAGTGGGCCACGAAGCTGCACGCCGCCGCCTACCGGGCCACGGGAGGCAGGATCGGTGGCCGGATGGTAAGCAGCCCGGTCTTGCTCCTCATCACCACCGGACGCAGGACGGGCGAACAGCGGACCACCCCGCTCCTCTATCTCCAGGACGGCGATGACTTCGCCATAGTCGCCTCCAACGGCGGCGCGCCGAAACATCCCGTCTGGTGGCTGAACCTGCAAGCCAACCCGGAGGCGAAAGTCGAGATCGGTGGCAAGAAATTCCGTGTCCGGGCCTCGGAGGCGGTGGGGGAGGAGAGGCGACGTCTGTGGGAGCGGCTCGTCGGGATGTATCCTCCGTACGAGGACTACCAGCGGCGCACGGATCGGACGATACCCGTCGTCCGCCTGCGTATCGTAGACTGAGGACGGGCTAGCGGAAGGAAGTGGAATGAAGACCATAACTCGCGAGGAATTGAAGGCCAGGATGGACGGCGAGGATACGTTCATCCTCCTGGAGGTGCTTTCGGAAGAGTCTTATCGGCGAGGGCATTTACCTGGGGCGGTTCACTACGAGGGCCGGGATCAGGTCGAAGGACTCGCGCCCGACAGGAACACAGAGATCATCGCGTATTGCTCCAACTTCAACTGACATTCCTCGACGCGGGTCGTCCGTGAACTGACGGCCATAGGCTACGAGAACGCCGCAGACTACGAGGGCGGCAAGCAAGACTGGATCGAAGCCGGTCTCCCCACCGAAACCGGAGACTGAAAGGAAGCCAAACCTCGGCTCCACCCCGAACGCCACGGCCCGCCACGTAAATACTTGCTAGCGCAACCTTTTCTC
>JACDGB010000197.1 GCA_013815485.1 Rubrobacter sp. | reverse complement strand
ATGCGGAGATGCCAAGCGGGGTGTTGGACCGGGGCGGACCGCGAAAAGGGCCCCGGCGTAGAAGGGAGCGACGACCGCCAGGCCCAATAGGTTATCCCTACCCGACCAGGCGCGGGTAAAACATGAGAAAAGCCGGGGCCCAGAAGGACCCCGGCCCGGCAACTCTTGCGCCCGAAGCTCCCTAGGAGGAAGCCTCGAGCCTGCGGTCTATCTGCGCGACGAGGGTTTCCCGGTTCTTGTTGCCCTGCTCGTAGTTGCGCGTCCGCCTGAGCTCGGCTTCCGAGAGCCCGTCCAGCTGCTCCGTGATCTCCTCCACGTTCATCTCGTCGTAGTCGGAAAACGGTGGGCGCCCCGCGGCGCTTTCTGCTGACGTCCGCGTTGCGTCCGCTGCGACACCCGCTGTCGCGCCGGCCGCCCCGGTTGCGGTGCCCAGCAAGCCAGCGACGCTTTCGGAGACCGCGCGTGCCCCCTCTTGAGCGCTCCCTGCAGCCCGTTGGGTGCCCTCCCGGTACTGGGAGAAGGCGGTGTTGAGGAAGTCCATGTAGGCTTTTGCCGACTCCTGCGCGAACGCCTGGCCGGCCTCCCGTTGCCTCCTCGATTGGTCGGCGAGCCGCTCGGAGGCGGCGAGGCCGCTTTCGGACTGCTCCTTGAGATGGTCCATCACTCGCTCGGAGAAGTCCTTGGCGAGGCGTCCCTGGCGATCTCGGGCTCCGGCTGCCTGCTCGTGGACGATCCTGTAGGACTCGGCGAGGGTTTCTGCGAACCTTGCCGCCGCCTCGTCCACGGCCTGTTCGCGTCTTCGATCCACCATGTTTCTCTAGGCTCCTTTCGTTAGTGCGTTGCGGTAGAGGCATCTTACCCCGGGTGGGAGACGGGCACACGCGCCCGGTGGCGAACCGGGGCTATGCGCGAAGTTCCGAGAATCGGCCTTCCACGCACTCGGGTGAATAGGCCTTTGGGCCTACGGGAATAACGTCCGAAGACAGGCCCACCGTTCCATGCACCGCATCGCCGCCCTTGCTACGCTTGTCACGCACGCTGGACACGCTGGGTTGTTTTCTGCGGGCCGGGAAGGGGCGATGGCGCAGTACCTCGTGACGATGGACCTGCCGGAGGCCGGACCCGACGGGCCGCTGCCCTCCATCGAGGGGCTGGTCGGCACGATACGGCAGACGGTCCTCCCGTCCCTGGAAGCCCTGATCGCCCTGAAGGCGCAAGGCAGGGTGCTCGCCGGAGGGTACCCCAGCGGCCAACGGAGCATCATGCTCATCGTGGAGGCCGACTCCGAAGAGCGGGTGCTGGAGATGCTCCAACGGGTGCCCTGCTGGGACATGTCGGTCACGGACGTGGCCCGGCTGTACGCCCTCGAGGAGCCCCCCGGCGAGTACCCTGCGGGTAGCGGCGTCGCGTTGCTGGACCGCGCCCGCGAAGAGCGCGGTCGGCCGGATCGGGAGGGCAAGCCCAACAGGACCGGGACAGAGCCGATTTCCTAGAAGTCCTCTCCTAGGCACTTCGATGAATAAGGGCAAGGAGAAGGACCGGGGCATCCACGCCCAGGTCCGATAGGCTAGGAACGTTGCAGGGCGATCATCCCGCGCGCCTCCTCCGCCCGAGGAGGCGGGAGCGAAAGTTGCGCTTGGCGACGTGGTCCTCGCGTTCCGAGGTGGCCCTTTTCGGGGAGGCCACGAAGTCCCCCCTCTCGATGATCCCCAACTCGAACACCTCGCCGTCGGGGAACCGGCCGAAGAGGTTGGCCCGCCGGAATCTTCCAAGCTCCCGGGCCTCCTCGCCCTCGAAGAGGACGCGTGCGCTCGCGTGCGCCCACTTGCGGGGCGGCAGGTCGATGGCCCACAGGGGCTCCCCCGAAGCGGAGTCCTTGAGGCGCCCGATCACCACCGGGACGCCCTCCCCGTAGAGGGCCACCGAAACCCCGCGTATCCCGGTGGCCAGCCGCCCTTCGTTGAACAGGTCGAGCTCGAAGGAGCACACCGCCCGGGGTACTGAACCCTCCTTTTGGAAGTCGAGCTGCCAGTCCGTCGCCACGCACCTGACCCTGGGGCGCTCCCTGAACCGGCGGCCCAACAGGAGGCCGAGGACCACCCCACCAACGCCTATCGCGCCGCCGACCGCGCAGCCGGCCAGAACGAACAGGGCCACCGCTTCGGCGTTCATCCGCCCGACGGCCTCCGCGAGAACCCCTCGGATTCCGCGCACGGAAACGAGTCGGGGACGCCGCCTCCCTCACCCTGTGGTTTAGCTTCGCATCCCCGCCGCTCCGCACACCGACGGATCTTCGTCGGCTTCATGCGGGCGGTCTCCGCGGGCACACCGCCCGTCGTGACACCGCCCGACCCCTCGCGTCCAGGGGCACGCACGATAGCTTGTTCCATGGTCTCTCATGTTACCCGCGCTACGAAGTAGCCGCATCGCTCCCCCGCATAAGGGGCGCAGATCGAGATTTACCCTGTATGTTGTGCATGTTGTACCCTCGACCGGAAGTCTAGGCAAAAACCGGAGATCCTCGGCGGTGCGCCTCGCGACGTAGGAGCGGGTGCGCCGGTCTCCTCGGCACGTTCCGCGGCGACGCTGCCGAACAGCACCAACAGGCGGATGACACCATCGACCGCGTTCTAAATCCGAGATTCACAGGGCTTCTTAACCACAAACCCGCCTGAGCTGATGTTCACCGCCAGGCTCTCCGCCGAAGAAACCCGGCTGGACGTGACGCTGGGTTAGACCCGTCTGAGCTTACCTCTGGCGAACGTCGGTGATTTCGACCCATCGCCAGAGGTCTCCGTACCCATCTTCCTCATTGTGCTTCGCGCCGTCCCACACGGTGTGTTCCAGGCTCTCGAAGAGACCGATAGCTTCATCGGGCGTTAGCCCATTCTGACCGCCCCAGGTCTCTATGTCTTGCCTGTGGACGTTGACGCTCGCCGGGCTGCCCGAGTTCGCCAGCTGCTCGTGGAGGAAGGCACGCATCTGCTCTTGTTGCTCTTCTCTATCCATCTCTCCTGCTCGTTCGCCGTCGAGGCCATTCTCTCACACGGACACCACGATCCCCGCCAGAGGTCCTGTCAGCCCCGCTGGAGGACGCGGGGACCTTTCCCATACTGCTTGGTGCTCGATGCCACTGGGCTGGTTTTCACTGCTTGTTATCCACAGAGCATTATGTACAATTGTCAATATACATACAGGCATAGGCTGCAGAAAAAAGGATATATGGTGAAGTTAAAGGATCTGGAGAATTGGATGGGTGTTGGACAAATGTCCAAACGTCTCGGACGTTCACGTCAGGGGGTTATCAACCTGCTGGACGAAGGACGTATCCGCTCGGTCAAGACGCAGATAGGCTGGCTGGCGGACCCGGACGATGTAGAGCGGTTCGCGCGGGAGCAGGAGGAGGACTGATGGAAGAGTTCATGGACTGGAAGAACCTGGAGCAGTAGAGCGAACGGTGGCGGGACAGCGAGAAGACGCTGCGTGAAATACGACGCCACCTCAAACGCGACCCGCGCAGCGTGAAGGGCGTCTTCGATGCCGCCGAAGAGAACAGGCTCGTCTACAAGCACCATCTTTTCCACGTGTTCCACGTACGCGCCGACACGATGGAGGTGGTGGAAGGGCTCAAGCCGTCGGCCACGTCGCTGAAACGCAGAAAGGACCTCATCATGTCCGGCGCGGCGCACGGGTTCTACTCCGACGTGCTGGAAGTCCGCGACGAGTTGTCGAAGCGCAGGTCCGAAGACCTGGCAGCGCGGTTCTTCCCGAAGTTTCGACGGTCATTCCTGAACGCGGAAGACTCCTACGAGGTGGCAGCGAGGAAGGTGCTCGCCCTCTACGACGAGCAGGTGACCCTCTTCTACGACATATGGTCCGTCAACAGGGACCTGCTCCGCGCACGCGGATTGACGCCTCGGCAGAGGAGGCATGCTCGGGAGCTGACGGAATGGGCGGAAGGTCGTCTGGTCTCCTTCCTGGACGCGAAGACGAGCCTCGACAAGAACCCGCGCCTGGGCCGCGCCGTGGAGAAGAACGCCAGGGAGGCCGGGCTGTCGTCCTGGCAGCAGAAGCTACTGGAGCTCACGTCGGTCACGCCGCTAGCCTTCGCCGAACGCGAGCCCGGAGAGCCGATACGACCGGGAACCGGCAAGCCCAGCGTCGTCAGCCGGGCAGGACGGCTCGTAGAGGAGACCGGAACCGAGCAGACTCTCAAACCCGAACGGTTCGAGGTCGTCCCGGACTCGCCGGAGGCCGGACGGGACGACGAGGAGCTGCTGGAGCACGAGGACGACGAAGCCCAACGTCAGAACGTGGACCGGCTCGCGGACGAGGCCGGGCTGCCGAAACGCCAGAGGCAGGCTTTCGAGTTGCGCCACAAAGAGGGTCTGGACTTCGACCGGATCGCGGAGGAGATGGGCACGGCGACGAAGACGGCTTACAGAAATGTCGAAGAGGCCGAGGGCAAGGTGAGGGAGGCCGTGCTGCGCTGATCCGACGACCGCACGAAAGCATCCATCCGAGACCGGGATATTCGTCCCGGTCTTTTTTCGTGTTCTTTGGGAATCCGCCTCCGTCCCGATGCATACACAGTAGAAGGCGAACGGCCAAAGGAGGTTCGGGATGGACGGTTAGAGCAGTAAGACCGGACGAGTAAGTAGAGAGTAACGAGTTCAAAGGAGGCATCGAAACATGGGTTTCACGATGCAGGTAAAGGTAGAGAAGGTCCTCGAAGAGGAGACCTTCGAGGCGGTCCTCGACCGCATAGAGGAGAAG
>JACDGB010000196.1:473-4776 GCA_013815485.1 Rubrobacter sp. | reverse complement strand
TCTTCATCCTTGATGGCTCCGGCTGCCTTGTACATCGAGTAGAGAAGAGGAGAGGCGTGACCTTTCGAGAAGATCAGGTGGTCGTTCGCCGGGTTCTCCGGGTCGTCGAAGTCATAGCGCAGATACTTGCTCATCAGCACGGCCATGAGGTCGGCCGCCGACATGCTGGAGGTGGGATGCCCCGAGCCCCCGGTGGTGCTGGTGCGCACGCTGTCCACGCGCAACTGCTGCCCCAACTCGTGCCAGTACTCGACCCCCACGGTCTGCTGATCCCTCTGCGAAGTCAATGCGAACCTCCCGGTTAGCGGCCCTGATCCCTGCTGTCCGAGTAACGTAGCTACCCCACGCAAGCAGCCCGGAAACGGCCCCCGCCGAACCTACCGTATAGAGTTGTCCTTGCGACGTTTCTTTTCCCGCGCGAACGAGGAAAGGGCCGACAAAGCACGCGGCCCCTTCCTGGCTCACTGGGATTCCGCCTCGTTCAGAAGATCGGCCTCTTGCGCTGGAAGTGCGCGAAGGGGATGTCGTCGAAGCTACACGCTTTGCGCTACAACCTTTCGCCTGTAGTCGGTAATTGCCGTGAATTTACGGCGGTTACACTCACCGCATAAGGGCTGAATATTACCGATGTCATCGTAACCTCCCTTCGTAAGAGGAACCACGTGATCCGCTTCCAGCCTTCGGTCAGTCACACCGCAACACAAACAAGCATAACCGTAAACCGAGCACAGAGCATCGAATTCCTCAGCCGTGAAGTGCTCGCCGCCCGCATTCTTCGCCGCCCTGCGTTTGCGACCGTTGTTAATCTTTGCGATTTTCACCTTCTCCGCATTTTCCTGTGCCCACTTCTTGCTGCGAGAGATCACCTCTTCACGATTGTGTTCGTAGTAGCCTCGTCTGGAGGAGGCAATACTCTCGCCGTTATTTGCTGCCCACCTTCTCTTGTACTCGAGTATTCGTTCCTTATACTCTTTCTGGTACTTTAGGCGCGCCTCGATCCGATGAGACAGATTAGCTCTGGATTTCTCGTATTGAGCATACTGCTCTGAGTGCTTACGACGATTCTCACGTACGCTCGACTTGACGCACAATTTGCACTTCCCCATGCGCCCATCTAAGTTGCGAGGTGCGGCATAGAACTCGGAAGGTCCCTTTTCTACGCCACACCTCTTACATTTTTTGCTACTCAAATATCAAAATGGAATATCGTCGAAGTCTTCTTCGTTTATGTTCACGTCGTCGCGGTTGCCGCCCTGGTTTTGACCGCCACCGCGACGCTGGCCCGCAGCGGCTGGGGCACCGCCTCCTCCATCACCCGCGTCGCCGGCTCGGCCGAGGAATTGGACGTTGTCGGCGACCACGTCAACCTTGTTGCGCTTGCCGCCGTCCTGCGCCTCCCAGGTGCGGAACTGGAGACGACCTTCGACCAGGATGGGATCTCCCTTCTTCTTGTAGTTGGCGATGGTCTCGCCGAGCTCTCGCCAGGCGGTAATGTCGAAGAAGTCCACCTCTTCGTTCTTGGAACGAACCCTGTTCACCGCTAGCCCGAAATCGCACACTGGGATCCCGCTGCCCGTGAAGCGTAGTTCGGGGTCTCGCGTGAGGTTTCCTGCAAGGATCACCCGGTTGAAGCTTACCATTTCCATACTCCTTTCCTCTGTTTTCTGGACTAACCTTTACAGAAACATCCCGGATTCTCAAGTACCGAATCCCCAAAGACGCCTCATCCAAGCCAATACGTAACGAACGGCGATGAATTACCGATGAAAACCGTACGAATTCGCCGGAATCGTTGGAGGATTTTCCGCTTGAGCCTGGAATCCTTTCGTGACGGCTACGTCGAGTTGTTCGTCTTTGATGGTGACGATCACATCCCCATGCTCGTCATTGCGGAATACGCGAGCACCAGTCCTGCGAAGCCTGTCGAGAGTCTCGGGGGTCGGGTGCCCGTACGAGTTGTCAGCCCCAACTTGTATAACGGCGACCTTCGGCGTGAACCGGTTGAGGAATAGCGGCGTCGAGGAGGTGTTCGACCCGTGGTGCGTTACTTTCAAAAGCGAGAGCGGGCCAGTGTACGAGCCGCTTGCCATGTACTCTTCCTCGTTCGCCTCGGCGTCGCCAGCCAGCAGGATGCGGGCGCTTCCATAGGTCAGGAGGAGGGCGACGGAGTTGTCGTTGGTCTCGGAGAAGAGGCCGCCTTCGGCGTCGGTGGGAGGCCCGATCACATCAACGCGGACTCCTCCCCAATCCATCAAGTAACCGGTGCGGACTAGTTGGACTTCGGCTCCTTCGGCGCGCACGCTACGCAGGAAAGAATTATACGTCAGGGTGCCCTTCTCGTCGCCGGAGATGTAGACGGTCTCGACCGGGAAGGCGTCGAGCACGTCGAGGAAGCCGCCGATATGGTCGGCGTCGGGGTTGCTGACGATGATTCCGTCGAGCGCACTGACGCCCCGGCTCCTCAAGAAGTCAACCACGTTCGGACCTTCTTCGATGTTTCCGGCGTCTATGAGATGGTTCGTGCCGCCAGCCTGCACGAGCACTCCGTCGCCCTGCCCCACATCTATGAAACTGACGGAGAGTGACCCGGACGGAGGAGGTTCGGCCCCGCCCCGTGTCTCTCCCATAGCGAACCCACACGCCGGAGCGAGCAGGGAGAGGGAGATGAATAGCAAACAGAAGAGGGTTCCCCGGATGGACCGGCGCTGGTCCATCCGGCGTCTACTCGCTATTCTCGGGGGTCAGGCGATCTATCCACTCGTCGGCCTCGGCGCGGGTGAGGTCCGAAAGCGGCTTGCCGATCTTGGTCTCCAGCCGCTCGACGCCGATCTCGCCCCGCAACTCCTCGGCCAACGTGCGTAGCAGATCCACCTGACTCTTTCTGGCTTTCTGCGAGCCTCTTTTCTGAGAGCCTCGCCCCGGCTCCTTCTGAGAATCGCCGTCGCCGGACTCCTCGGCCTTTCCGTTGGAACTCTCGACCGCGCGGGGCTTTGGGGTGGCGTTCGGGGCAGCATCTTCATCCGCGGGGACCGCGTTCCGGGAGCGACTGGACCCGCCGGAACTTCGCTCACGCGGCGCGGACTTCGCTCCGGCTTCCGCTCCGGCCTCGCCGGCGACCGCGCGAGGATACGAACGTCCCCCGGACGGATTTGCAGGCGGAGCGTCGTCACCATCAGAAAGCTCTTCCAGAGCGGTGGCACCTACGTTCACTGCGTCGCGGAGCGCCCTCGCCTTCGCGCGGGTTTCGGCCATCCGGATCACATGCGGAGCAATGCTTCGCCCGACGTTCTGCGGGCTGGCGTCACCAATGCCGGAGAATACTCGCGGCCCGGCCTCGCCACCATCTATCTCCACGGTCGCCTTGACTATCGCCACGTTGCCGTTCGCGTCATCGGGGATCTGTATAAGCTCAGTGTCTATGCCCCGGAGGCCGCGGCTGTGCGCTTCGTCCAGAAGTCCCTGAAACAGGACATATTGCTTGCCTTGTCTTGTAATGAGAAATTCGTCCCTCATGGCTTCACGCGTCCCCGTTTCTGGCGGTCTCCCGGTAGTCACCGGCGTCGAGCTGCACGCCTTCGGTCATGGATATTATTCGGCTCGCCGTCCGCTCTCCGAGCTGCGCCGGGAGCTTCTCGGGACCAATGTTGGAGGTGAAGATGGTGGGCAACGCCTCCCGGTATCTGTGGTTGACGATCACGAACACCCTCTCCTGAACCCACGGCGTCGGCTTCTCGGCCCCCAGGTCGTCGAGCAGCAGCAAATCGGCGTTCTTGACGGCCTCCATCCACTCGTCGAGGTCGCGGCCAGGCGTCATGTACGCCCCACGCAGGTTGTCAAGAAGCTCCGGCACCGTCACGAAGAGCGATGGTACCCGCTTGCGGAGCATCAATTCGTTCATCACCGCAACGGCGAGATGGGTCTTTCCAGCCCCAACCCCGCCGCAGAAGTACAACCCCCGTCCGGCCTCCCGGTTCTCCGCCCAATCCCCGAGGTAGTCCTCCACCTTCGCGTAAGCCCGCGTGGTGGCTGGCGGGTTCGCGTACGGCTTGAAGTTGGAGAGCGAGTAGCCTCTCATGCGCTTGGACAAACCACTGCGCTGCCTCAAGACATCCACGCGGGCGTCGCGGCGCATGTGCTCCCACTCGCGCTGGTCGTTTTTCTGCTCGCACTCTGGCGTGCAGGGATGGTAGTACCACTCGCCGGGCCTGCCGTACTTCTTCTGGAGGGCCGGGGGGAACTCGGTCCACTCGGCTTGAAGCTCACGCTCGCAGTGCGGGCAGACGTTATCGTCGAGCCTCAATGC
>JACDGB010000196.1:0-463 GCA_013815485.1 Rubrobacter sp. | reverse complement strand
GCGCGGCGGTTCCTATTCGCCGAAGAACCACTTGTAATCTTCCCTGCGTCTGGCAGCAGACTGTCTATCCGCTCCATCCTTCACCCTCTCTCCGGTCCTCATCGCCCCGCCCTCGCCGACGAGACGGAGCCGACGGTCTTTCTCGAACAGTTCCACGTCCTGCATGGTCTTGACGCCCCGCTGCACCCAGCTCTCCAGGATGCTCCTCACGTATCCAACCCGCCGGGCGTCGCGCTCGCTGGAGATCCTCAACGCCTCTCGCACAACGTCGGCGTCCAGGCCGTCGCGCTCGCTGTAGCCGTTCAAAAACTCCAGGATGTGCGGCGCTGGAAGGCTCCCCATGTATTTGAAGTAATCGTCCGATGATACTCCCTCCGGCTCCGCCCTTACCACTTCGATCTCATACAAAGGACGCCCCTCGGCCGCCACCTCATCCCTTCGCCGTTCGCTATTTCCGCTATCC
>JACDGB010000195.1 GCA_013815485.1 Rubrobacter sp. | reverse complement strand
CGGGCGCGTGCTGGAAGTGGGACCGAACGTGCGCGGCATCGAACCCGGCGACTACGTCGTTGCGACCGTCAGGCGGCCGGGCACCAGCATCTACGACAAGATAGGGGCCTCCGACATGACCACCGATGAGACGTACCGTGAACGGGGCATCAACCTCCTGCACGGTTACCTGACCGAACGCTACGTGGACGATGCGGAGTTCATCGTCAAGGTGCCCGCCGCCCTGAAGAGTGTCGGCGTGCTCCTGGAACCGACGAGCATCGTGGAGAAGGGGATCGAGCAAGCGTACGAGATACAACGCCGCCTCAAAGTCTGGCGTCCGGAGCGCGCAGCGGTCGTCGGGGCGGGAACTTTGGGACTCCTTGCGACGCTGGCGCTCAGGTTGCGCGGCCTGGAGGTAACCACGCTGGCCCGCACCGGGCCGCCAACATTGAACAGCGAGCTGGTTGAGGCACTGGGCGCAAGGTACGTCAGCACGCGCGAAGTATCTCTGGTGGAAGCGGCTGAAAGGCACGGCCCCTGGGACCTCATCTTCGAGGCGACGGGCGCGAGCGTCGTGGCCTTCGAGGCGATGGAGGCGTTGGGGAAGAATGGCGTTTTGGTATTGACGGGTATTAGTGGTGGGGACCGGAAGATAGAGGTTCCGGGAGATAGGATCATGCTCGGCTTCGTACTCGGCAACAAGGTGGCGGTGGGATCGGTGAACGCCAACCGCTCCTACTTCGAGATCGGCGCGCGGGACATGGTGTTATCAGAGACGCAGTACTCCGGCTGGCTTGGCCGCCTGCTGACCCATCCCGTGCAAGGTCTCGAAAGCTACGAAGAGATGATACGGCTCCTTACCGAAGAGAAGGCCGCTATCAAGGTGTTCGTCGAAGTGGGCGATGCCGGCTGAAAATCCCGGAGATCCCACCGGCGGGGATGCTCCGCGTTCGCGTTCGCGGCACCCTCGTCCGTTCGTCTGAAATGGGGATTCCTCGACTCATGATTCACTACTTATGGCCCCACGGGCGTGGCGAGCTCTTCATGCCACGGGGTTTGACAGAAGATAGGGAGGGTAATAGCTTTGGCGGGCAATGCGGCAAAGCCCTCTTGCGAATTGACGCCGGATAGAAGGAGAACGTCTGAAAATGGGTTGCTCGCCGGGAAACGCGGCCACGGTTTGATGCCATGAAGGTGACCATACGGGAGATGGGCAACGACGAGCCTGACAGCGTCGTCGCCGGGTTACGCATAGCCGCGTACCCGCACTTCCCGGAGGTCCGGCAGACACGGTTCTATGAGGATCTGTACCGCTGGTACAGGTCCCATCCCGCTGGAGACCAGGTACGCCGGTGGGTCGCGGAGACGGAGGCAGGAGAGGTGGTGGGGCACTTAAACGCCATCCCCCAGTACTATCGGGTGGATGGCCGCAGGGTGGTCGCCCACACGCCCGGCGATTACATGGTGCTCCCGGGCTACGGTTTCCAGGCATTCTCCCTAATGCGTCGCTTCTTCCGCAACACGGAGAACTTCGTCGCGTGCGACATGGTTCCGGCGGTGATCGCGGTGGAGAACCGTCTTGGGGCTACCGTCGCGGGCGAGCTTCAATACGCCGCGAAGCTGCTGAACGTCTCCCGGTTACCCGTGCCATCCGTGCCTGGACCGTTGAGGCGAACCCTGAACCTGTCGGACCAGTTCGCCCCAGCCAGAGGGTACGGGAGTCCGGATCAAACACCAGAAACGGGGCAAGACGCAGAGGACGAACCAGTGTTGCTGCCGATGCGTCCACGCATCCCGCTTCCGAAACCGGTGAAATCCGTGCTCAACCGGGCACTCGGCGCTCTGGACGAGGCCCTCGGCAAAGGCTACGGGAAGGACGGTCGGAACAAGCAACTCGAGGTGGAAGAGATCGAGACCTTCGACGAATCCTTCGACGAACTGTTCGAGAAAGTAGCAGCCGTGGTGCCCTGCATCCCCGAAAAAGACTCGGCGTTCCTGAGGTGGCGCTACGGGCCAGGCTCCCCACAGTACCCGGTCAAAGTCCTGGGCGTAAAGAAAGGGCGCAGCCTGCTCGGCTATGCGGTGCTCAAGACCCTCCACACGGGCGAAGACGGGTTCGTCCTCGACCTGACAACCTTGCCAGGGCACCGTGAGGCCGCCCGCGCTCTCCTGCGCGAGACGGTGCGTTACTTCAGAAAAGCGGGCGCGCACATCATCCGCTACCGATACCTGTCGTCACCGGCCTCGCCCGCTCCCGAGGACCTCAGACGCCTGGGGTACTTCCAACGCAAGGGACGGCGAAACTGGCTGCTAGTCAGGTTCGCTGACAGGAGCCTCAACGAGCTTGGCAGCGATCTCGACAACTGGTCGTATAACGTCGGCGATGGCGAGGCGACATTCTGGATCCGGTAAGGGAACCGTGATAAGAAGAGTTCGTCCTGGTTGGATCCATGAAGGAGGGGGGCATGAAACCGCGAATAGCGCAACATGCCGGCCGGTACTCCATAAGGGAGATCCGGGACGCCTCCCCGAAAGATTGGGACGGATGGGTCGAGAATTCACCCGGCAGCGGGCACGTCCTGCAAAACTACGCCTGGGGAGAGTTCAAGCGTAGCCAGGGCTGGAGACCGCTTCGCCTGTTGCTGGAACGCGACGGCGAGGCGGTCGGGGTCGGGCAATTCCTGCTCTACGATACCGTCCCCGTCCCTGGACGCCTCATGTACTGCACCAAAGGCCCGTGGCTGCCCTGGGAGAACGCCCATGCCGTCAGGGCCTTCTTCGATGGCGTGATCAGGATAGCCAGGCGCGAAGGCGCGCACACCGTCAAGATAGAGCCCGAGGTTCTCGAGGAGCATGGGGAGGTGAAGGAGCATCTGCGGGCGATCGGCTTCCGCGACGCCCGCTACGACCTGAACTTCTCCACGACCATCGTGATGGACCTGTCCCCCCCCGGAAGAAGAGTTGCTCGACAGGATGAGCGGCAAGAGCAAGAAGGGCAAGACCACCCGCTACAACATAAACCTAGCGAACCGCAAGGGCGTCGAGGTCCACGAGCCAGAAGACTTCGAGTGGGCCTTCGACACCCTCTTCCATTGGATCGAAGATCTGGAAGAGACCAAAGAAGGCTTCGCCAACCGGAGGCCGCGAGACTACCTCCACGACATGATGGGCGATATGCGCGACGCTGGACGAGGCCACTTCTTCTTCGCCGCCCACGAAGGGACGCCACTCTCCGGCGCCTTCGTCTTCACTTCAGGCAGCAAGCTCTGGTTCATGCACGGCGCCTCAGGCAAAGAGAAACGGAAACTACAGGGCACATACCTGCTGCAGTGGGAGATAATGCGTTGGGCAAAGCGGCGAGGCATCACATACTGCGACTTCGTGGGCGCTCCCAAACCGGGTGACCGGAACGAGGACGACCCCTACTACGGCGTCTACAGGTTCAAGCTGGGCTTCGGCGGAGACATCGTCGAGTTCCTGGGCTGCATGGATCTGGCCGTCAGACCCCGTCTCGCCTCCGCCTGGTACAACCTGGAGCCTCTCTACTACCGGGCCTATTACAAACTAAAGAACAACGTCTTCTACTAGCGCGGTTTGCGGGCTAGCCAGGCAACTCCGCCCTGTCTCCAACCTCGACGCCGCGCTCATCGAAGAAACCCTGGTTGACCTCAAGGGCGTACTGCGCGGGCTCGGCGGAGGCGTAGTGGGGCGGCTCGTCGTCAAGGGGCTTCATGTCCTGGATGTCCACGATGCGTCCCTCCGAATCCATGTAGGCGACGGAGAGCGGTATGAGGGTGCCTTTCATCCAGAAGGAGAGTTCTTGCTCACCATCGAAGACGAAGAGCATTCCCTCGTCCTCGCCGAGCGCGGTGCGTCCCATGAGGCCCCGCTGCCGTTCGGCGTCGTCGTCGGCGACTTCGACTTGCACCTCGACCTCATCTCCCCCGGAGGCCGCGATGGTCACGCTCCGAGTCCCGGCGGAACCGTCACTAGTAGTCTGGCCGAAGCCCGCGGGCTCGCCGCCACAACCGGAGGCCATGCTGGCGAGCAGGAGCGAGAACAAGACAAATAGTGCGCTCGCCATCTTCATCGCAGCGCGAACTCTATGCGCTTGTTCTGGCGGCCCTTGCTTTTGTGGCCGGTGATCTCCAACTCCCCAACCTCCTTCGTATTCGCCACATGGGTCCCTCCGTCAGCCTGGGTATCCAATCCCTCTATCTCGACGATGCGGATGGTCCTCACTCGCTCAGGCACCAGATTTACCTGGGTGCGGATGAGATCCAGGTCCCGCAGCGCCTCCTCGCGTGGCAACTCGTATACCCTGACCGGACGCTCCTCCGCGAGCGCCTCGTTCGTCCGCCGCTCTATCTCGCCGACGACTTCGCCACTCCATTCTCCCGGAAAAGAGAAATCCATCCGGGCGCGACCGGCGCGCATCTGGCCGCCCGTCACCTTTGCGTCGAAGGACTTCCAGATCACACCCGACAAAACGTGCAACGCCGTGTGATATCGCATGTGCGCGTATCGCCGTTCCCAGTTCAGTTCACCTTTCAGATCCTTGACGGTGACGGGGATCGCCCGGTCGAGAACGTGGACGATGCTGTTCCCTTCGCGCCTGGTGTCCACGACGTTGGCGTTTATAGGGCCGATGCTGAGCGTCCCCTTGTCCGGCGGCTGGCCCCCCCCACCGGGATAGAAGACCGTTTGAGCCAACACGACCTCCCGGCCATCGAGTTTTACTACCCTGGCCTCGAACTCTTTGACGTAGGCGTCTTCGAGGAAAAGCTCTTCGGTCACAGGG
>JACDGB010000194.1 GCA_013815485.1 Rubrobacter sp. | reverse complement strand
GTGAAGAATCGCACGCCATCCTTGCCCGTGGCGTGGAGGTCGCCGTAGAAGGAGTTCTTGATCCCGTTGAACGGAAAGAACGCCATTGGCGCGGCCACGCCGATGTTTACCCCGAGCATCCCCGCCTCGACGGTCTCGCGCCAGCGCCGCACCGCCGCGCCGTTCTCGGTGAAGATGGAGCAGGCGTTCCCGAAATCCGAACCATTGGTGAACTTCACGGCCTCATCGAGGTTCTCCACGCGCACCACGGAGAGGACGGGGCCGAAGATCTCCTCTCGTCCAACCCGCATCTCGCCCGTGACCCCATCCAGGATTGTCGGACCCATGAAGAAGCCTTCCTCCCGAGGCGGCCTCCTCCCGTCGAGCACGACCGCCGCGCCCTCCTCTTCGCCGAGGTCCACATAGGAGCGGACCTTCTCGCGGTGAGAGTCCCGGATAACGGGCGTGAGTTCCGAGCCTTCTTCACTCCCCGGCCCAACCTTCATCGCCGAAGCCGCCTCCTTGAGACGTTCGACGAGCTCGTCAGCTATATCCCCAACTGCCACGAGGACGCTTCCGGCCAGGCATCGCTCTCCGGCGTTGCCGTAGGCGGAGGAGACGATATTGGGAACGGCTTGATCCAGGACCGCGTCGGGCATCACGATCATGGAGTTCTTCGCTCCGGCGAGCGCCTGCACCCTCTTGCCGTGGGCCGCGCCGTGACGGTAGACGTGTTCGGCCACGGGTTGGGAGCCAACGAAGGAGACGGCCTCGATATCCGGGTGCTCCAGGATCGCATCCACCGCCTCCCGCGCCCCATTGACGATGCTGAACACTCCATCGGGCAGACCAGCCTCCGAGAGCAACTCTCCCAGCTTCTGGACCGCAAGCGGCGTCCTCTCTGAAGGTTTGATGATGTATGAATTGCCTGCGGCGATGGCGACGGGGAGCGTCCACAGCGGCACCATGCAAGGGAAATTGAAGGGCGTGATCGCCGCGACCACCCCAAGCGGATAGCGGTACGATGCGTTGTCCACTCCGCGGGCCACGTCACGGGCCGTCTCCCCCATCATAAGCGTGGGCATCCCGCACGCGAACTCCACAACCTCGATGCCGCGCCGAACCTCCCCGCCAGCGTCCTTCCGGTCCTTGCCGTTCTCCAGAGTGACCAGAGACGCAAGCTCATCGAAGTTCTCCTCAAGGAGCATCTTGAACCTGAACAGGATACGCGCCCGCTCAGTAACCGGCGTCGCCGCCCACGCCGGGAACGCTTCCTTCGCCTTTCGTACCGCCCGGTCCACGTCCGCTGCGGTCGAAAGCGGAGTCTCGGCTATGACCTCTCCGGTCGCCGGATCGTAGACTGGTTCGGTCTCCTGGCCGTTGTGTTCCTCCCACGCGCCCCCGACAAGGTTCTTGACCTCTCTTAGCCTATCTCTCACGTCTTGCGCGCTCATCGCTACCTCCTGGCTTCCGGTCACTCGCCCATCTTCTTCATGGCTTCGAGGTTCTTGCGGTACAACTCATACGGGGCGTTCATCAAGTTCGTATAGGATTCCGCTGCCGACCCGATCATCTGCTGGAAAGCCTCCATTTGCTTCCGGGAACCTTCCGTGAGATCCCTGGTCATGGCCTGGCTGCTCTTCGCGCCCTCTTTCAACTCCCCGGTCACGCCCTCGAAGAAGCCTCTGGTAAGCTCCGTGTTTTTCTCCTGTAGTTCGGAGAATTTCTCAACGGTCTCTCTGTACGATTCCATGCTCTCCGCGAGGGCGCGGTTGGTGCGCTCCTGACCCTTCAGCGCCTCGTCCACGACCTTCACGTATGACTGCATGGCCTTTGTCATGGCGCGGTTTGCCTCGGCCTGGCTCTCCATCACCCCGGTCATGCCTTCCACCCATCCCTGGGCCAGCTCGAAGTTCCTCCGCTGAGCTTCCACCGCGTTGCCGATCACCGCCCGGTGGGACTCCTCGAACGCCCGTGTCAGCCTCTGCGCGCCGCCTTGATCTCTCTCCGTCACCGCTGCCTCCCGCGAACCTAGCCTGCGACCCTCATTCTACCCATACGGCGCGGCGAGGGCTTTCGTCCAGGCTACCGTTTGATGGGCAAACAAGGCGGGCAACATACAGCGGGATGACTGGCTAACGGAAGGAACCTTTCATGCGCGCGATGGTAACGCCGGAGTTCGGTCCCCCCGATCTGTTCGAGGAGCGGGACGTAGAGAAGCCGAGCGCAGGTCCGGGAGAGATACTAGTGAGGGTCATGGCCGCGGGGACAAACGCCATAGACGCCAAGTTCAGGGCCGCGGGGGACTCGATGGGGCTTGAGGCTCCGGTCGTCCTGGGCGCCGACGTATCGGGGATCGTGGAGGAGGCCGGGCCTGGAGTCTCGGAGTTCTCCCCCGGCGATGAGGTTTACTACACGCCGGAGGTCTTCGGCCGCGATTCCAACGGCGCATACGCCGAATACCATCTCGCCCCAGCTTACCTGGTGGCGAAAAAACCAGCCTTGATCTCTCACGAGGAGGCGGCGGCCGTCCCGCTCGCCGGAGGCACGGCGCACGAGACACTCATCGGGCGGCTCGACATAAAGGTCGGGGAGGCGGTTCTGATCCACGGCGGAGCCGGCGGCGTGGGCTCCTTCGCCATCCAGATCGCCCGCGCCGCCGGAGCGAGAGTTCTCGCAACAGCCGGTCCCGATAACCAGGAGACGCTGAAGCAACTCGGCGCCGACGTGACGATCGACTACCGCGGCCAGGACTTCGTGGAGGTCTCGCTAGAAGACACCGACGGTGCGGGCGTGGACGCGGTCTTCGATTGCGTGGGCGGCGACACCATCGTGAACAGCATCGCGGCCACGAGACCTTTCGGTCGTCTCGCCACCATACTTGGGACTCAAGGGGACCTTACTGCTATGTATCAGAAGAACCAGACGCTCCACGGCATCTTGCTGCACCGGGAGCGGGAGCGCCTCGACGCGATTACCTTGCTGATCGAACGCGGACAGATCGAACCGCTGGTGGACGAGGTGTTGCCGTTGGGCGAGGTCGGGAAGGTACACGAGCGGCTCGACTCGGGGCACGGGCGCGGCAAGGCCGTGTTGCGGGTGGCGGAGTAGCCTGAGAGTGGACCGGGACATGCCAGGGGCAATGATCGGCGCGATGACAAGCGGTGGGACGCCGTGCTCCGTACTTGACCGGATGCGGAAGGCGTACAACATCCCCGGCATGGACACGAAACCAGGGAGCGGACGCGGCTGTTGCTAGAAACGGTTTCGGATGCGAACCGGGATCAGCGCGAAATTCGACGCCCGATCCGCCCCTCGAATGCTCGAAGAGGCGGATCTCATGCAAGTTGCGTTCCACGCCGACGACCGGAGATTGTTCGGCCTGGCACTCGGGGCGGCCTGGCAAACGGAGCCGCTAGTACTTGGCGATCACCCAGATGGCGTGGACGATGCCGGGAATATAACCGAGGATGGTAAGCAGGACGTTTATCCAGAATTGCTTCCCGATGCCCACCTGCAGGAACACGCCGAGCGGCGGCAGGATAATCGCGATGATGATGCGGAGTATGTCCATGATCAACCTCCAGTGGTCGGGTACGGTCGGGATCATACCCCGACACACAGGATTACGCCGCAGGTTCGCCAGAGTTTCTCAATGCGGAGTCCATCCAGCGAGGAAACCTGGACCAGAAGATTCCCTGCGCCACGCTCCACGACCGCGCGAAAGGCCGCCGCGCCAGGCAATCTAGTTGCAGCGTGACGACCGTTCCCCTGCCCGACTCCTCGGCCCAGAACCGGAGCCGCGTCGGACGGAACAGCCGGGGGCTGATCGCATAGCTCCCGTAGAAATATTGGAGGTCCCGGAAAGCGGCTCTCCCCGCTTCGGGATCTCGCACCTCCCCAATTATCCCGGCTACGTTCAGGAATGGCCCGTGGTGAACGTTGAGGACGCCGGGCTCGAAGCCGCCATCCACGAACTCGACCCGGTACGGCCACACCTGCCCCTCAACGAAAGTCGCCGGGTCGTTCAGCCACGCCCAGACGCGCCCGATGGGATGCGGCGTCCTGAACATCTTCCGGTAGGCGTGCGGCGTGAACCCTTCAGGGGCGCCGTTTGGAACGTGGATGTCCGTGGCCTGGATGTTCCGGTCTACGAGTCGTCGCGACCGTGGACTTCAGCGGGCGGGCTCGTCGCCTCGACGGCGGTGAAGGCGTCCAGGATCTTGTACGTGTGCGAAGCGCCTTTCGGGACGAGCCACGAGTCGCCGGGTTCGAGCAGGACCATCTGCCCTTCCAGGTGAAGTTCGGCGCGGCCCGAGATCACAAACCCCACTGTCTCGTAGTCACGCTTCTCCTCCGGCTTGGACTCGCCCGGCTCTTCTCCATCCCACAACCGCATCGAGACGGATTTCCCATCCGCCAGATACTTCTGGCCCATCTCACCCTTCGGCGATGTTTTGGAACTGACTTTCTTGACGCTCTTGTCTTCGGTCACAATTCTCTCCTTATCTCTGGCTTTTCCACGAAGTACGTGCTTACCCGACAGTACGCAGCGCTACTCGCCTGCCTTTACATTGGCAAGCCGAAGATGGTCTCGACTTTCGTATAGTCACCTGCGAGGCGACCGAGCGGCTGGAGGGCGGCAATATCTATGCGGCCGTCCTCGTAGAGGTCGTCGCGGACGTGGAAGCGAACCATGCGCGCTAGCACGAGATGATCCTCACCTATCGGTAGCACCCGGTCGAGGCGGCATTCCATGCTGACGAGCGCCTCTTCGACCCGCGGGGCCGAAACGGCCTCGCACTGAGCGGGCG
>JACDGB010000021.1 GCA_013815485.1 Rubrobacter sp. | reverse complement strand
AGGTCAGGGACTATGCCCGCGTCCAGAGCGTTCCTGGCTCCGCCGTCAGCGGCCAGCACGAGATCCGCTCCTTCGGCGACGCGCCGGAGCAACTCGGGTGAATCGGGAGCGCCGTTCAGGAAGATGACGGCCCGCACGCTAGAGCGCGGCCGGCTGCTTGATGCGCTTCTGGCGCGGTGAGGGGCGGGCGCTTGCGAGCGCGCGCATCAGGGGAACCACGATCAGCAGTGCGACGATGAGGCTTGGGACCAGGTACGCCGCGTTGTACGCCGCCGAATAGACCACCGAATTCCAGCCATCCGGCGCATAGGAGGCGAAGAAGACGACGCCGGAGACGAAGTGGCAGGCGAAGCGGGCGATCACCGCCACGACAGCACCGAGGACAGCGCCTCCCGCGGTGGGACTGAAGAGGCCGGCGAGCCCCAACGCGCCGAAGGCCAGCGGGTAGTCGAAGAGGACCTGGATGGGATGCACGATGAACGGCTCGACGGCCAGGTTAAGGAGGCCGTAGGCGGCACCGGCGATCATGCCTACCCCCGCTCCCTGGCGGAGAGCGAGCAGGATCAGGGGTATCATTTCGAGAGAGATCGAACCGCCAAACGGCATCTGAAAGATCTTGACTAAACCCAGCACGAACGCCAGCGCGATAGCGAGCGCAGCCTCCGTAAGTACCCTTGTGTCCTTGAGCGAATTCAACGCGCAGCCTCCTCCGTATCTTGTGGGGATGCTCCGTTGAAGGCTCCTCCCTGCGCCGGCATTATCCGGATTCAGGTTCAACGGGTCGGCACTGGAACGCGCCCTCTCAGCCTCACGGCTCCCCGGTCTCTAAGTTGCGCCGTAGTGTACTCTAATCCAGTATCTGGTACAACCACTTTCCCGTCCACAACAACCCGAGGACCGTGGCCGCGTCGGAGATCTCACCGTTCAAGGCCATCTCCATCGCCTCCCCGAACGGCAGTTCCACGACCTCGATGTACTCCGTTGGCTCAGGGCGCGGTCCCCTCTCATCCCGCACCGCCCGGCACCGGAACAAATGACAGACCTCCGTGCTGCGGCCCGTGCTCACATGGACCGAAGTCAGGCGCTCCAAACCCTCCGCCCGGTAGCCCGTCTCCTCAAAAAGCTCCCGCGCCGCGGCCTCCCGAGGTTCCTCTCCCCTATCCACCCCGCCGCTCGGCAGCTCCAGCGTGAAGCCGGCGAGCGGCTGCCGCCACTGGCGCACGAGCACCACGTTGCCCTCATCCGTGACGGGCGCCACCGCTGCGAACCCGCTGCTCTCCAAGACGCCGTACTCGATCTCCGTTCCATCCGGCAGCATCACCTCGTCCACCCGGAAAGCGCACCACGGGTTGCGGTAGAGGTATTCCCGCCCGAGCGTCCGCCAGCTTCCACCGTCCATGCGGAGGAGTATAGAGGCTGGCGGTGCGAGGAATTTCAGGTTTGCCTCATCTTCCCGGTAACCTGGAGAACAGGGCGCAATGATAGAGCCGGGGCTTTTGACACCCCGGCCCGTAAGGTGCGTTGACGCTGAAGCCAGCTTTACCTGGTCATGAGTTGATTCGTGACCTCGATACCGTTCACGAAGATGGTCTCGCAACTGGTGGCGGTGTTCAGCCCGTCCAACAGCGACTGGCCGCTGACATCGCCGTCTATAAGATCGTTGGCCTTGATGTGCGCCTCGTCATCGCCCGCGTTGCAGAAGACGTAGTCGGTTGCGGAATCGTTGCCGGCGAAGATGGTGTCGTTGCCGGCGCCACCGTGCAATTCATCTCTTCCCGTCTTGCCTTCTATGGTGTCGTTGCCCTTGTCGCCGAACACCAGATCATTGCCGGGCCCGGCGTTTATGAAGTCGCTTCCGCGGCGACCGGAGATCTGGTCGTTGCCCGCGTATCCCCTCATGGTATCGGCCTTGTCGGTCCCCTTCAGGCGGTCGTTGCCGCTGGTGCCGTTGAAGGTCTTGGCCACGGCCACGCCAGCGGTCAGGGACAGCAGCACCGCCATCAGCACCGCCAGGACAGTAATCTTGCTTACGGCAGGCGCGTCGCAGCGCACTACGCTAAGTATCTTGTTCATAGAATCTCCTGTTCTATGGACCGGGCTCCGGGGTGTTCGCGCACCGCCGGGGCCATTATTTTTCTCTGCTACTGTTTGGACATCATGCTTCTCTGATCCGCTCTGTCCGCCTCCTCTCTTCACCAGCCTGTATCATCGGTTATCGGACTAATGGAGTGAAAAGTTTAGCCTGCGGCGCACGGAGCTAGAAACTTAACAAAGTCTAACAACAGACCTGCCGAGGAGGAACAAACTCAGGGCTGGGAGAAACCGCTAGAGAATCCTCGGGAGCGAACTGATAATCGATAAGTAAGGGAAACACCATCGGACTTTGAGCGCCTTCCGGCAACAAGTTCTCGGGAACCGACACGCTCTGGCTGGTTCACCGGATTCGGGTAACCGAAAAACGAGCTTGTACCCGTTCTTCTCCGGGGCCGGCGAACACGGGCGAGAAGTAGTTTCATCCTTGAGACATTGCGGGACGGACCCCGGCTGAAACGACGAAGGGAGGGACCGAAGTCCCTCCCTCATGCTATCGTTTGCTCTTGTTCTTACTCGAAGTAGTCGGCGTTCTTGGCTGTGTACTTCTCCATCTCATCCGGGACCTCGTCCTCGGGGTAGATGGCCTCGACCGGGCACTCCGGCTCGCAGGCGCCGCAGTCTATGCACTCCTCCGGGTTGATCAGGAACTGATCCCCGGCCTCGTAGATGCAGTCCACCGGACACACCTCGACGCAACTCTGATCCTTCGTGCCGATGCACGGCTCGGTGATAACGTAGGTCATGCCGTCCTCCTCTCGGGACTTTCTCGCTCTCTGGCGACTTTATACCAGCGCGCCGAAGTACCCAACACCCGGCATTGACCGCCATCATCGCGGACCATGACCGGGGTCATGGCGGCGTGTGATCCAGATCAAAACCCGTTCTTGTTGCGAAAGGTTCCCATTTGCAGGAGATATTCGAGTGTCTCGCAGGTCAGGTGCGGGCGCGGAGCTCGGCGGGCTTGAGGACGGTTATGGCCCTGCCGCCGAGGTCGAGGATGCCTTCATGAGCGAGCCGGGAGAGGGCGCGGGAGAGGGCTTCGCGGGAGATGCCGGTTGCCTCGGCCATCTCCTGGCGGCTGAGGGAGGGCTCGAAGACGACGCCCTTCTTGGTCACACGGCCCTCTTCGGTGGCAAGGTTGAGCAGCATGCGGGCCACGCGCTGCGGGGCGCTGTGGAAAACGAGGTCGCCGACGAGGTCCTCGAGCTCGCGGTTGCGGGCGGCCAGAGTCCGGGCGAGGCGCAGGGAGGCGTCCGGGAAGCGTCCCATTAGCTCCACCAGGTCGTCCCGGAACACGGCGTAGAGCACGCAGTCGGTCAGGGCTGTTGCGCCCTGGCTCTGAGGACGGCCTTCCAGGGCGGAGGGGAGACCGATCACGGCCCCGTCACCGGCGACGCCCAGGATCTGATCCCGCTCCTTCCCAGGCCCCCGCCCGCCGGAGGAGCGATACAGCTTCGCCCGCCCCTCGTGCAAGAAGTACACGGCCCCCGACGGCTCGCCCTCGCGGTACAGAGCCGTCCCGCCCCCGATCTCCAACACCGCCGCCGCGATAGCTAGCGCCTGGAAGAATTCTTCGTCCAGCCCATCCAGGAACTCGAACTCTTTCAAGCCCTCCAGCTTCGTCAGGTGCTCGACCGCCCGGCATCGCGCCCCCGGCAACCGCGCCCAAGACGGAGGCGCGTTCTCACCGTGCATCGTCCACGTTCCATTCTGTACTTCGTATCTCCACGAAGCCTTTATACGCCAAGCAGCGAAGGTTTGCATTCTAGCCGTTGACTTTCGGCCAGGATCATCTTCCGCTACTTCGGCGGAGACGGGACACAAGCGCCAGCGCGAGCCCCACGAGCGCCGCGCCGGCCAGGGCGGGCAAGCCAGTGTAAATGGTGGTCCAGAGGACCAGCCTTCCCGATAAAGACCAACCATCCGAAAGCCCATAGCGGGGTATTGCATATGCAAAGGTGTAGACGATGGCCCCGGACAACGCGCCCGACAGAACGACCGGAATCCACCGAACGCGCCCGACAGACAGTCTCAACACTGCCGCCGCCACTGCCGCCGCGCCCAACCCGAACAAAAAGCGTGGTATCTCGTCTGACTGCAACACGATGGGCGGCGCGTAGATGGGCAACACGGAGAAGAACGCCGTTCCGGTAACGAAGATCACGATGAGCCTGTAACGCATGTTTCCATCTTAACAGCGTCCACGGGCAACGCTTCGGCCAAGAAACGTTTAAGCTGAGAGCTGACCGCTACAAACCGGAGGTTTTCCATGCTCGAAGACAAGGTCGTTCTCATAACCGGTGCTAGTCAGGGGCTCGGGAAGGCGCTCGCGCTCGCCTTTGCGCGCGAAGGCGCGTCGGTGGTCGTGAACTCCAGGAGCGAGGGGCCGCTGCGGTCGGTCGTGGAGGAGATCGAAGGTTCGGGCGCGGAGGCGCTCGCGGTCGCGGCGGACGTGTCGGAGAGCGCGGACGTGGAGCGGCTCGTGGACGCGGCGGTGGAGCGGTTCGGAAAGATAGACGTGCTCGTCAACAACGCCGGGCTCCTCGGGCCTCGGGTCGCAATAGAAGAGTATCCCGAAGACGAGTGGCGCAATGTCCTGGATGCGAACCTCACGGGGCTATTCCTGGTGTCGAAGGCGGCGATCCCGCACCTGCGCGAAGGCGGTTCCATCATCAACATCGTGAGCGGGGTGAGCATCGAGGGCCGGGCCGAATGGGGCGCGTACTCCGTTAGCAAGTTCGGCGTCGAGGGACTAAATCAGATCCTGGCGGCTGAATTGCAAGAACGTGGCGTCCGCGTCAATGCCGTTGATCCCGGCGGGATGCGAACCGATATGCGCGCCGCCGCATACCCGGATGAAGACCCGATGACCAGGATCACGCCAGAGGAGAACACCGCCGTATTTCTCTATCTCGCCTCCGACGAGTCGAGCGGCGTGACCGGAGAACGGTTCAAGGCGCAGGACTTCAGGAGGAAGTAGCGGTGCTGTCTCTACCTCGAGGAGAGGGCTCGCCGAAGCCGTAAAGAAGGTGGTTCTCCGTGGTACACACCCTGACGTTCCAGCCCAGGCCATGAAGCCGGGAGGACAGTTCTTCCGGGTCGTGGAAGACCTTGACTATGCGGAACTCCCGGCCATCGTTGAGCTTTCGGAGGATCATGTGATCTTCGGGCGCGCTCCGGCGATTCTTCTCCGCCGGGGTCTCGGCGCGCAGGGAGTCCACGAAGAAGACGCGCCCGCCGGGCTTTAGAGTGGATCCGACGAGTCCCCAAAATTCCTCGAAACGCTCGGGTGGGACGTGCGAGAGCCAGAACCCGAAGAAGACCACATCGTATGCCACGTCGGGACGCCAGCCGAACATGTCAGCCCGCACGAAGCGAACTCGCTCGTCCCGAAGCCTGTCGCGGTTGAGTTTCAAGACTTCGGGGGAAGCGTCCACGGCGGTTATGTGATCCGCGTATCGGGCTAACTGCTCCGTCCACAGGCCCGTGCCGCAAGCGAGTTCCAGCACTTCTCCGGCGGGATGAAAACGGGAGAGTTCCTCGCGGACTTCCTCGACTTCGGAGAACCAGGCGCGGTTCCATTCGATGCCGCGGTCGTGGCGACCGTGACGGAAGAACCACTCATCGTATTCGGGGGCGCGGGCGCGATAGTAGGAGATCTGCTGTTCGACGATCCTGGCGTCCGCTGCGTCCGGGGGTTCGCTCACGCCGCTTTCTGCTCGGTATCCACTAGTTCGGCCTGCACGATCAAACGCTGAGAATAGTCAGGCAAGGTGCAGGTCTGTAGGGTGAGGATGTTCTTGCCCGGCTCGGGCCTGGTCACGGAGAGATCGGATGGCCCGACGACGAACTCCCTGGAAACCTTGTAGGTATACCGGGTGCCATTGGCGTCCTCGACGAAGACCTCATCCCCGTTTTCGAGGTTGTCGAGGTCCCAGAAAGCTAGCCAGCTATCGGTGTTGGCGTAGCCGAGACGATGGCCGGCGAGGTAGACGTTGGCCTCATTCTGCCAGGGATACCCGGTGCCTTCGAGGTGAATGGCCGCGTGCGAGCCGAGCGCGTCCATGTCGGTGCCAGGCACGTCGGGGACGGTGTCGCCCTCGATGCGGTTCATCGCCGGGATGGTGAGCTTGAGGGTCTTGTCTTCAGGGCCGGTGGACGCTGGTTGCTTCTGGTCGGTACCTAGCTGGGGGACGTTGAAGCTATCGGGGTTGGGGCTGTTGGTGGCCGCGCTGTCGCGGCTCCCCGCCAGGAAGAACGACGCAATGAGTGCGACGCCCGCCCCGATCATGGCGAGGCTGACGATCCAGGAAATTATCGTTTTGATCCGCAATTCTTTAGATCTCCTCAATGTACCCAATGTACCGTCGGGATGCCGATTCTAACACCGGACCCCGGATCATGACCGGAAACCCGCGACTTTGCCGACTCCCGGTCCTCATCGCTCGACGAGCAGATCCTCCCTGACGCCCCACTCGTTCCAGGAGCCATCGTAGTTGGCGAGGTTCGTGTAGCCAAGCCGGTGAAGAACGAAGAGCGGCAGCGTCGCCGCGACGCCGCCATTGCAATACGCTACAACAGGCTCGCCCCGATCCTCCGGCAAGCCAGCCTCCCGCAGCCTCTCTTTCAAATCCTCTTCGGAACGGAACGTGCCTTCTTCGGGGTCGAGGAGGCTGTCGGCATGAAGGTGATTCGCGCCAGGGACGTGGCCCGGTTTCCCTTCGCCGCGAGCTACTTCGCCCGTGTACTGGCCGGGGTCGCGGGCGTCGAGGATAAAGGACCCACCGTTTTCGCTAGCGGCGAGAACGGACTCGGCATCGGCGCGCCATCCGGGACGAGGCTTCGGGGTGAAAGTGGCTGGTTCAGGTTCCGGGATTTCGGAGGTCGCCGGGCGGTCCTCGGCGGTCCACTTCTTCCAGCCGCCGTCGAGGACGGAGACCCGGTCGTGGCCGTAGTACGTGAGCGCCCACCACAGCCGGGTGGCGAACTGGCCGCCTGAGTGATCGTAGACGATGACGTGGGTATCGTCGCCGATCCCGAGTGACTGCATTAGTTCTTTGAATCGCTCCGGCTTCGCTACCTGAGCCGGGACGGAGTCATCGGGGTCGGTGATGTCGCTGGTCCAGTCCACGTAGACGGCGCCGGGGACGTGGGCCTCGTCGTATTCCTCGCGGGCTGGGAGATAATCCGCCCGCTGGCGTCCGTCTCCGAGGTCCGTCTTCTTCACGTAGCCCCGGATGTCCACGACGCGGATATCGGGGTCGCCGAGGTGTTCCTCCAGCCAATCTGTCTTTACGAGCGGGTCAAAGTTCTCCATCTCGATCCTCCTCGAACAGGTCATTGTCTTCAGCAAATGCTTCGGCGAGGTTTCCGGCTCTTTCGGTGTCGTCTTTCTTGAGGCGGCCTTCGATTACTTCGCCTTCGAGGTAATCTTTGAGGGGTTGGATCCAACGCCCCGGCCCCCGTCCAAACATCTCCATCAATTCGTTGCCATCGAGCGGGCTGGTGAGCCTCTCCACGGCATCCTCGGCGCGCACCTCGTCCACGCGCCCCTTGAGGCTGCGCCAACTTTCCTCCGCGACGCGCCTTCTTCTCGGGTTGCCACCGGTGATGTCCGCGCGGGCCAGCTTGAGAAGCGTGCCAACGTCGGCGAGCACGCGTCCGCCGCGCTCCAGGTAAGTATCTCGGACGAAGCGCCGCACGGCGGAGTCGCTCCACGGGTTGCGGTCTACCGCATAGCCCATCGGGCGCATGTGATGGGCGACGAGGTGGGCGACGGCATCCGTGCCGTCCTTCGGGTAGGCCAGTCGCTTCATCGCCCGGCGCGCTATGGCGGCCCCGACATTCTCGTGGCCGTAGAAGTGGATCCTCTTCGGCAGCGTCCGGCCGCCACATACCTCGCACTCACCCTCCCCGGCGGTCTTCTGCGTGCTCTTCGCGCCGCAGTACGTGCAGCGGTGCTCGTAGATGAGCGTGCGCGGCTTGCCGATATCGTGGAAAAAGGCGGCCTTTCGCAAGGTGGGGTCCGGCTCGACGCTCTCCGTCACGATCATGGTGTGCTCGAACACATCCTTGTGATGGAACTCCGCCTCCTGCTCGACGTTCACCGTCTCCATGAACTCCGGCACGATGTACCGCATCAACCCGAGACGCACGAGGGCACGCAGTCCTTGCGAGACGTTCCGAGAGACGAGGACCTTCTCAAACTCATCCCGGATGCGTTCGGCTGAGATGCTCTCCAGCCAGTGGGCGTTGTTCCGAATCGCCTTTTCCAGGTCCGAAGTTATCGCGAATGGTTTTTCGGCGGTCGTCAGTATCGTCTCGAAGCGCACGGCGCGCAGCATCCTAAGCGGGTCATCGCGCATCCGGTCCAGCGGATCTCCGACGGAGCGGATCACGCCGCTCTCCAGATCCTTGCGTCCATCGAACGGATCCTTTATTTCACCCGTCATGGCATCGGCGGCGATGGCGTTGATCGTGAAGTCCCTGCGCGCCAAATCTTCTTCCAGGGTCTCCCCGAAACGGACCTCGGGGTGACGGCTGCCCTCCGTATACAGGTCACTCCGGTACGTCGTGACCTCGACAGAGTAGCCACCGACACTGGCGCCTATAGTCCCGAACCGCTCGCCCACGGTCCAGAGATGATCCGCTCTTGGCCGGAGAACTTTCTTTATTTCCTTCGGAAGGGATCCCGTCGTAGCATCAGCGTCCGCGCCAGCCCCCCCGAGCAACACATCCCGCACGTACCCGCCGACCAGGTACAGTTCTTGCCCCGCCTCCCGGAATGCCTCGCCGAGGCGTTCGAGTGGCGCGGGGATTTCCAGGCTCTTCACGTCGGTCATCATGTACTTCCGATTCTATTACGGACGAGATGGTGATTCAGAAATTCCGGCGTTCTCAGCCGGAGATTGCGTCCCTGCGCGAGGAGAACACCTCGAAATACTCCCCGAAGCCGGTGACGCTGAAGATACGCTCGACGGCTTTGGAAGGGGCGGTGAGACGGAGGGAGGTTCCCCGCTCTTGCAGGGAATCTTTCGCGCGCATGAACGTCGAGAGCGCGGTGGAATCCATGAAGGCGATGCCGCTCATATCCACGACCACGGCCCCGACGCTACCGTTCTCACCGGCGGCCTGTTCGATAGCGTACTGGACCTTCGGGGCCGTGTGGATGTCCACCTCGCCGCGGACAGCGACGATGGAGTAGCTGTCGGCGTGCTCTTCTATGCTTACTTCGAAGTCCATAATCCGGTCCTCACCAACTCCTTCCACAACTCCGAGGACATTTCAGAATATTAGCAGAGTCTGCAATCGGACAAATGCCGTTCGGCGCGTATACAGGCGGTTTTTTGATAACATCCCGCCCATGGAGCGAAAGAATTCCACAGAGCGGGTGGCGGTTTTCGTTGACGGGGCAAACCTTTATCATTCCATCAAGAGCTACTACAAGGGCGTCCTGGACTACGGACAACTGCTCTCGGCCACCGTCGCCGGGCGCGAGCTCCTTCGGGCCACCTTCTATATCGTCGAGAAACAGGAGAAGGACGACTCGCAGGGCACTCCCTCCGCCCGCTCCTTCGTCTACAACCTCAATAAGTTCGGATACAAGGTGCGTTCCAAGCCCCTTGTGGTCCACGAGACCTTCACGCCAGACGGTGAGCGGAGCATCACGCACAAGGGCGACTGGGACATGGGCGTCGTCGTTGACATGATACGCCTCTCGGAGCACGCGGACACTTACGTCCTCGTCTCGGGCGATGGGGACTACGTGGAGGCCGTCGAGTACCTCCAGAGCGAGAAAGGCATCCGCGTCGAGGTCGTGAGCGCGGGCCAATGCACTTCCCAGGCGTTGCTGGATGTCTGCGACTCGCACACGGATCTGGCGGATATACCGGACTTGTTTCGGCGTCCGGGGACGCCGAAAGCGGTCAGTGATCAGCATGCAGCCGTCAGCTAAAGCGCCTGTAACCGAACCGCTCTCATACGTCGAATCTCGCCAAGCGAACCGAAAATTGACAGCCGGGAAACCTACGGTTCCCCAATGACGCGGACCTCGGATTCCAGCTTCACGCCGAGCTTTTCGTAGACCGTCTCGCGCACCAGTTCGATGAGTTTCAAGGCGTCCTTCGCCGAGCCGCCGCCGAGGTTGACGAGGTAGTTGGCGTGGACGGAGGATACTTCCAGTTGCCCGATCCTCGTGCCTTTGAGGCCGGCGGCTTCTATGACGCGGCCTGGGAAATCTCCTTCGGGGCGCTTGAAGGTGGAGCCGCAACTCGGGCGGTTGGGAGAGCCGTTCATGCGTTGGGCGCGGAACTCCTTTACGCGGGCTTTTAGATGCGCCGAATCTCCGGGCGCGAGGGTGTATCCGGCGCGGAGCAGGATCCAACCTGGACGCTCGTGCAGGATGCTGTGACGATAGGAGAGTTGCAGGTCTTCGTTCGTCATCCTGACGATTTCTCCATCCCGGAAGACATCGGCCCAGTCGAGGACTTCGACGGTTTCGCTGCCGTAGGCTCCGGCGTTCATGTATACGGCGCCGCCGACGGTGCCGGGGATGCCGGTGGCGAACTCCAGCCCGGCGAGGCCGCGGGCGGCGGTGGTATTAGCGAGGACCGGGTAGAGGACGCCAGCATCGGCGGTGACGCGGTTCCCGTCGAACTCCACGTTCGTAAGCGACTTGGCGAGCCGGATGGTGAGGCCGCGGACGCCGCCATCGAGGATGAGGACGTTCGTGCCGCCCCCGAGGATGGTGACGGGGACGCCATGATCGCGGGCTTTACGCACGGCGGAGATCAATTCCTCCGCTCCCCGAGGCTCCAGGAGCGCGTCGGCGGGGCCGCCTATCTTCCAGGCCGTATAGCGCCGGAGAGGTTCGTCGAGCTTGGCCGTAGGGAAGAGTTGTTGTAGAGTGCCCGCATGCATGATGGAGAATATAGATCACGGCCCGGCAGACTGCACGCTCCTCCAGGCGAATTGACGACATCGGAACGGCGGCTGGCCTATCCGGGCGGAGAATCACACTCGAACAAAGGCAGGGAATGGTGAAGAGACGATGAAAGCGATGGCGCTCGCCGCGGGCAAGGGCACCAGGCTGTTCCCGCTGACCGGCGAGGTCCCCAAGCCGATGGCCCCGGTGGTTGACACACCCATCATCGAGCACATCTTCGACCTTTTGGCCGGACACGGCTTCGATGAGGTACACGTCAACGTGTTCTACCTGGCCGACGCCCTGCTAGGAGCCTACGGCGAGGAGTCGCGGGTGAACGGGATGAAGGTTCATCTGGAACGGGAGGAACAGTTGCTCGGAACTGCCGGGGGCGTCCGGCGGCTGGCGGAGAAGTTCGATGACACTTTCGCCGTGGTCTCGGGCGACGCTTTGACGGACGTGGACCTTGGGGAGCTCGTCGCCTTTCACAAGGAGAAGGGGGCTCTGGCGACTATCGCACTCCGCCGGGTCTTCGACACCTCGGAGTTCGGGGTCGTGGAGGTGGATGAGGAGGGGAACATCCTGGGATTTCAGGAGAAGCCCAACCCGAGGGATGCGATCAGCACTCTCGCCAATACCGGTATCTACATCTTCGAGCCGCGCGTCCTCGAGTACGTGCCGGAGGGCACTTTCTTCGACTTCGCCCAGGACGTGTTCCCAAAGTTTCTGGAGAACGGAGAAAAGTTCGTTGGCTATCAGGGAGATTTCTACTGGTCGGACATCGGGACGTTGCAGGCTTATCGGGAGGCCCAGTACGACGTGCTCTCGGGACGGGTACGGGTGAAGATACCGGGCGAGAAGCGCGGCGAGTCGTTGTGGGTTGGGGAGGACGCCCAGATCCACCCTTCAGCCAGCCTGGAGGGGCATGTGCTGGTGGGGCGGGACGCGGTGATCGGAAGGGGCGTCACGCTCGCCGGAGACGTGACGGTGGGGCGGGACTGCTGGGTGCGGCCGAACGCGACCATCAAGAGCAGCATCCTACTGCCCGGCGCGAGCGTGGGCGACGGCGCGTATTTAGAGGACTGCATTGTCGGCCACGGCTACGATGTGCGGCCCGGAGAGACGATTCGGGGCGGGGCTCTGATCCGCCGCTAGCACCAGGAATTCGCCCGCCTAATTATGCTTGACGAGACGGTAGCCGAAGCCGCGGACGGTCTCTATTAGCTTGGGTTCAGAGGGATTGTCGCCGATCTTGTTGCGCAGGCGCTGGA
>JACDGB010000193.1 GCA_013815485.1 Rubrobacter sp. | reverse complement strand
GGCGAACGCGATGGTCCTGACGCCCCGCGAGACGAGGTCAGCAAACACGAGCGCGCCCTCGGTCAGCAAACTCCGGCGCTCGCCCTTCTCCTTGTCCAGCAACGGCGGATTCCTGAAGACCACGCGCCGCGCCCCGGAGGATGCGCCATCCTCATCCACGAGCGAGAACGGCAGCCCGGTCAGGCTCTCGGCCAGTTCTTGCGGATTGGCTATGGTCGCGCTGGTGAGGACGAACTTCGGGTCGCCGCCATGCAACACCGCCACTCGCCGCAGCCGCCGCAAAACGGCCGCCACATGCGACCCGAAGACACCCCGGAGTACGTGCGCCTCGTCCACGGCGATGAGTTCCAGGTTCTTGAGGAAGTCGCCCCAGGCGTCGTGGTTGGGGAGGACGCCGATGTTCAGCATGTCCGGGTTGGTAAGGAGGATGTTGGACTTCCGCCGGATGTCCGCCCGCAGCGCCCGCGGCGTGTCGCCGTCATAGGTCGCCGGATGGACGCCCTTGATTCCGAAGTGGCGGATCTTGCCTAGCTGGTCCTGAGCAAGCGCCTTCGTAGGATACAGAAACAACGCCCGGCTCCTGGGGTTTTTCAGCGCGTTCTCGAAAGCCGGGATCTTGTAACAAAGCGATTTCCCGCTCGCCGTCGCCGTCGCTACCACGACGTTCTCCCCCTCCCGCACCCGCTCGCAAGCCTCCCGCTGGTGCGAATACAGACGCTCGACCCCAATCCCGGATAGCGCGGTCGAAAGCTCGGGATGGAGTTGCGGCAACTCGACGAGGTTGGCCGGACGGGGCGGGATGCTGGCGACCGTCTCCCCCAGAGCATCAACCGAACGCCGACTCATGCTCACGAGAGATTTCGTTTTTCGCGGGTTCGTCTTCAACCCATCAACCGGCGACCGACCGTATTGCGCCTCGGCTCCCGCGCCAACCTGTTGGCCTTGATCGCACCGGGGTTCTCAGCGTCTGCGCCGGTCGTCTTTCTGCTACTCCAGCAGCTCATGTCCTCCCGAATAGCCCTCATTGCACGCGGATCTTCGTCCATCTGTTCCGGCGGGAAAGGGGAGTCCCAGGTCACAGACGCTGTATCTCCCTGGCGTCCCTGTTCTTTAGAGATCCCGCCGCCCGGCAAAGGCTCGGCCAAGCGTCACCTCGTCGGCGTATTCGAGGTCGCCGCCGACTGGGAGGCCGCTTGCGAGGGCGGTGACGCGCACGGGGAGATCGGCGACCTCCTGCGCGATGAAAAGCGCGGTCGCCTCACCGGTGGTGTTGGGGTTGGTGGCGACGACGATCTCCTGTGTCCCCTCCTCCTTGACCCGTTGGACGAGCTCGGCTATCCGCAGATCCTCCGGCTCCACTCCATCGAGTGGCGAGAGGGCGCCGCCGAGGACGTGATAGAGGCCGCGGTACTCGCCGGTGCGCTCGATTGACCCGATATCGTAGGGGTCTTCGACCGCGCAGATCACCGCGTCGTCGCGCCGGGTGTCGCGGCAGATGTCGCACTCCTCGATTTCGGTGAGATTGAAACACCGCCGACAAGGCTTGATGCGCTCCTTGACCTCCTTCAAAGCAGCGGCCAACCCGAAAGCGTCGTCAGGCTTGCCGCGGATGATGTGGAAGGCGATGCGCTGGGCGCTCCGTGGTCCGATTGAAGGAAGTTTGGAGAGTTCGGTTATGAGCCGTTCGACCGGCCTCGCGTAGGTCGCCAAAGAGACTCTACGCTACATCCCCGGCAGGTTCAGGCCCATGTCGCCAAGACCGCCGGTGATCCCCCCGAGCCGCTTGGAAGCCATCTCCTGCGAGCTATTCACGGCCTCGTTCGTGGCGGCGAGGACCATATCCTGGAGCATCTCCACGTCCTCCGGGTCCACGACCTCGGGGTCTATCTCGACGGAGATCACCTCCAGCCCGCCGGTCACCGTGACTTTCACCGCGCCACCGCCAGCGCTCGCCGTTACGGTCTCTTTGGCGAGATCCTCCTGGGCCTGCTGCATATCCGCCTGCATCTTCTGGACCTGCTGCATCATCTTGTTCATGTTCTGTTTCTTCGCCAACGCTAGCTCCCTCTATTTCGCGGATCGAACAACCGCCGCGCCATCTCGAACACCTCTGCCTCGTCGCGGATTGTACCATCGCCGCCCCCTGCTCCCGACGATGTATTTCCGTAGCCAGCCTCTTCCGCGCTCCCCGCGCCAGCATCCTCCGGCGGCGGCTCGGAGGCCGGGCGGGACGCCGGCTCTGGGTTCGATAATGGCTCCTCCGACGCGGGCTCCTCATGCGTGATGGGCTCCGGGGTCGAGACGGTGTCCGTCTTCCCAGCGCGCACTTCGATGCGTGGTTTCGACCCGACGCGCTCTTCCAGGATCTTATGCAGTTCCTCGACGTGCTTGCGATCCTTCGCCATCCCGACCTGAAAACCTTGCTCCTCGGGGAAGGATAGCCGGAGCACCTTGCCATCGAAGCTCTCGACCCGCGCCTCGCCATACACCGCCGCCGTGAGCGCCTGCCGCCGCCGCTTGAGTTCCACGATGATCCCACCCCACTGCGACGCGAGATCCACGACATCACCTCGACCGGCACCTTCGTTTTCCTGGACCGGCGGAGCCTCTTCCGACTCTTCCCGCTCGGCGGCGAGAGGTCCGGGCCGCGCGTCATCGTCATCCTCGACAACGCCAGGCTCCGCTTCCGGCAGCGCGGACGTTTGCTCGACGCTCCGTCGCGGACCCGTATTCGCCGCGAAGCCGCCGTTCTCCAGCGCCGCTTCGAGGGTCTCCAGACGCCGGAGGAGTGCATCCACATCCGGTTCAGAATAGTCGCGGGCGAGCTTGAGGAAGGTGAGTTCCAGGTCGAGCTTCGGGTCTCCGCCACGCTTCATGCGTCCGAGGGCATCGCCCATCGCCTCGACTAGACGCACGACCTCGACCGTCGGGATGGCGACCGCCTGCACTTCGAGCGGGGCGCGTTCCTCGGCGCCGACATCGGCGAGGGCTACTTCGGGGGCGTGCGGCAGTAGCATCAGGCGCCGCAGGTGGCCGATCAACTCCCCGGCGAACTGCCCGAGGTCCTTTCCTTCGTTCGAGAGGCGATCCACGATTCGCAGGGCGTCGGCGGCCCGGCGTTCGTGAAGAGCAGCCGTGGCCTCCAGAAGTACCTCGGAGCCGACGCTCCCCAGAAGCTCGCGCACCATCGCCGCCGTGACTGGCCCGTCGGAGAAGGAGGAAAGTTGATCCAGGAGTCCCTCCGCGTCCCGGAAAGAACCCTTACCTTCGCGGGCGATGACCGTGAGAGCCTCCGGCTCGGCCTCTATTTTCTCAGCCTGCGCTATCTCGGAGAGCTTCGTCGTCAGCGTCTCGACGCCGGGGCGGCGGAAGTCGAAGCTCTGGCAGCGGCTGATGATGGTCGGCAGGACCTTGTGCTTCTCGGTTGTGGCGAGGACGAAGACGACGTGTTCCGGAGGCTCCTCCAACATTTTCAGGAGCGCGTTGAACGCTTCGGGGGTCAGCATGTGGACCTCATCCACAATGTACACCTTCATGCGACCGGCGACAGGCGACAGGTTCACGCGGTCTCTGAGGTCCCGGATCTCATCTATCCCCCGGTTGGAGGCCGCGTCCATCTCGACCACGTCCAGGGAGGAATTATTGACGATCGCACGACAACTATCGCACGTCCCGTCAGGCTCGGGCGTAGGCCCATTCTCACAATTCAGACCCATCGCCAAGACCTTCGCCGTACTCGTCTTTCCCGTGCCCCGCGGACCCGAAAAAAGATAGGCGTGGGAGACGCGACCGGTCTCAATCGCCCTACGGATGGTACGCACGACCGGCTCCTGGCCCACGATCCCACTGAAGGCGCGCGGACGCCACTTGCGGTAGAGCGTCGTATGCTTCATGCGGAAAAAATCGTCTCGGATCTCACGCGGCAATTATAACGGACACGCCGGTGGAGGCATTGGGCTATGGGTTTCAAAGGACATCGCCGCCAGCAGAAGTGGCTGACGGCTGACAACTGAAAGCTGAAACCTAAAATGCCGCGCACCCCGCCGTCGACGGGACCGAACCCGGCGAACTCCCGGCAGTCGGCTCCTGCCCGGCCACCCCGATGGCACATGGGGTTACCCGCTTAGTGCTGCTGCCTCCCGGCCCTGACACGATTCACGGGATCCCATTGCCCGGGACCAGGCTATCAACGCTCCCTTACCGGTTTCCACCGAACACGGCTCGCCTCGGGCGGGGATATAGGCCCTGCTAGGCGATCGCAGGTACAGGGCATCGCCAGCTCCCCGCTTAGCGCGGCCCGTACAGTGTACCAAACAGCCCCCGGAAGTCAGGGACCGTATGGCGACTTTCGCCGCGGTTACCGCTTGCCCATGTCGTTGAGGACGCGCCGGATCTTACGGTCGTAGGTGCTGTCGGTCGCCCAGACTCCGTCGCCCAGTTGGCCGATCCTGCGCACCCAGTACCCCCGGCTTTTCTGGGCGGCGCGGGCGTCTGAGTAGCGGTCGTGTGGCTTGCCTATGGGTCTCTTGCCCATATATGCGGCCATGTGGTTGACGTGCATCCTCACGCCACCAAATGCGGTCCTGGGACGCTCGAAGTCTTTGGGAGCGTCCCCCACGATGCCGCCCTTCTTGATGCCGGCCATGTTCCAGGGGCGAGAGTCGCCACCGTAGCGACCGTACCCGGTCTCGATCATGGCCTGCGCAACGAGAACGTCGGGGGCTATATTCCGCTTCTTGGCGAGACGGTAGTAGATCGGGATCGTCTTCTTGATATAGCGCGTAGCTCCCACAGAACGCGCGTATCGCTCCACTCTGGCT
>JACDGB010000192.1 GCA_013815485.1 Rubrobacter sp. | reverse complement strand
GTACGTGGATAACGTGCTGATGGGGGTATTGCGCCGGGACTGGCCGGAGGGAGGATAAATGGCTGGGGGAACGCACGAGGCGATGCCGGACGAGCGCAACGCGGAAGTGTTCGTCTACGTCAACGGCGAGTTTTATCCTCGGGAAGAGGCGAGAATTTCGGTCTTCGATTCCGGGTTCCTGGTTGGGGATGGCGTCTGGGAGGGCATCCGGCTGCGCGGGGGCGAGTTCGCGTTCCTGGGTCTCCACCTCGACCGGCTTTTCGAGGGGGCGAAGGCGATAGACCTCGACATCGGTATGACGCGGCACGAAGTCATCGCCGCCCTGCGCGAAACCGTCCGCCGCAACGGGATGGATGGTTCATCAGAAGGCGTCCATGTCCGTCTGATGGTCACTCGCGGCGACAAGAAGACCCCTTCGCAGGACCCGCGCCTCGTCATGGGAGGTCCGAACGTGGTGATCATCGCGGAGCATAAAATGGCTGACCCCGAAGTGAAAGAGCGAGGCGTCAGGCTCTTCACCTCGACCGTCCGCCGTCCGCCGCCTGACACCCTGGATCAGAAACTCAACTGCCACAGCAAACTTCACGAGGTCGTCGCCCTGATACAGGCGCTGAAGGCCGGGGCCGACGAGGCACTGATGCTCGACCCCACCGGCGCGGTCGCCACCTGCAACGCCACCAACTTCTTCATCGTGCGTGGCGGCGAGGCGTGGACTTCGACGGGCCAGTATTGCCTGAACGGCATTACAAGACGGATGGTGATCGAACTGTGCAAAACCGGCGGCATCCCTGTCTCGGAGCGAGCTTTCTCACTGACCGACGTGTACGGCGCCGACGAGGCTTTCGTCACGGGAACCTTCGGTGGCCTCACGCCGGTAGTGGAGGTGGATGGGCGACGGATCGGGAGCGGCGCGCGTGGCGAGATGACCGCGCGCCTCTCGGAGCTTTACGCGGAGGCGGTAGTTCGGGCGACGGCGTGATGGCCGGTTGTCTGAAGCTCAGCGTGTGGTCGGGGCCGCGTAACGTCTCGACGGCGCTGATGTACTCGTTCCGGCAGCGTTCCGACACCGTGGTGGTGGACGAGCCGCTCTACGGTCACTACATCGCCTTCGCCGGGCCTGGACATCCGGGAGAGCGGGAGGTGCTTTCGAGCATGGACAGCGATGGCAGGCGCGTCGTCCGGGATGTACTTCTCGGTCCCTGCGAGCGTCCGGTCCACTTCTTCAAGAACATGGCCCATCACCTGACCGGAATGGACCGGGGCTTCCTCGGGAGCGTCACGAATGTGCTTCTGATCCGAGACCCCAAAGAGATGCTTCCCTCTTTGGCGAAACAACTCCCGAACCCCACCCTGCGAGATACTGGACTCGCCGAACAGATCGAAATCCTGGAAATAGTCCTCGAAAGCGGCGAATATCCCATAGTGCTCGACGCGAGGGAACTATTGCGCGACCCGCCAGGCGTCCTGCGACGGGTCTGCCATGCGCTCGGCATGTCCTTCGAGGAGGCGATGCTCTCCTGGCCCGCCGGTCCCAAGCCCGAGGACGGCGCGTGGGCTAAATATTGGTACGAGAACGTCCACGACTCGACGGGCTTCGGTCCCTATGCGCCCAAGACCGCGCCGTTCCCGGAAAAGCTAAAGCCCTTGCTGGAGGAGTGTCGGCCTCTATATGAGCGGCTGCGCGGGTACGCTATCGTTGGCGGGTCCGTTCGCTAGAGTTTCGTTTGCGGCTGGGGAAGTTCGCGGAGGACTTTTTCGCCTCGGGGCTGAGCAGGATCATCAGCGAGAGAAGGACGATCACGACGTTAATCGTCAGGAACTCCGGGGGGCCGAGGCCGGTGCCGAAGCGGACGCCGCCCTGTGAGAGCAGGATCATCACGCTCAAACCAATGCTGCCCACGGCGGCGAGGTTCGTGAAGAGGCCCAGGACCAGTGCTATCCCAAGCGCCAGTTCCCCGACGCGCGCGAGCTGCGCGAACAATTCAGCATCCGGCACGACTGTGTTCAGCATGAAGGATCGGAAGAAAGGCGGCGCCTGAGAGACGAATCCCCCGGCCTCCAGGCTGGCGGCGAACTGCCGGGGGAAGCCGGGGTTGAGGATTTTTTCCAGGGCACCGTTGAGCCAGACCGCCCCGACCACGATACGCACCCACGCCATGCCGTTCATCACAACGCTCCTCTCCGCAGCTTATCGTCATACTATTCTATGTATACGCAGGGGCGAAATGCCAGGATTGCAAAACCGCAACCTGGCGGCTCGCGTATAAAACTGCGTAACATACAGGTCTGCGAGCGATCAACGAGGAGAGCATCTTGAAAGTCTTGAAAGAGAAGATCTCACGCGAGAGATTCATCCGCCTCGGGAGCGCAATCGGCGTGAGCGTCGCCGGAGCCTCCGTGATCTCCGCCTGCGGCGGAGGGTCCGGTAGCAGCGGCAGCGCATCCAGCACCGCCGCATCGAGTAGCGCGTCGAGCAGCGAAAGTCCGTCCAGCGACGCATCTAGCAGCAGCGCGTCCGACACCGCCACGCAGGAGGCTTCCGGAGGGGAGCAAGCGATAGCCCGTGCGTCCGAGGTCGCGCCTGGGTCGGCCACCAAGTTCGAGGATTCGGGGAACCCCGCGATACTGGTCCACCTCGATAGCGGCGATTTCGCGGCCTATTCGGCGATCTGCACCCACCAGCAATGCACCGTCGCATACAGGGGCGGACAGCTCGCCTGCCCGTGTCACGGCTCCATCTTCGACGCGGCGAACGGCGAGGTCGTCAACCCGCCAGCGCAGCGGCCCCTGACGAAGATACCCGTCGAGGTGCGCGGAGGCGAGGTTTTTCGGGCTTAGAAGGTTTCAGGCCGTCTTGCGCGACGCTGCGGAAAATTTGCTCACGCTTCATGGTTTCTGGCCGATCTTTTGCTGAAACCTGACGCCTGATACCCGGTGCTTCTTTCAAGTAAAATGTTTTCATGGACACGGGGGAAGAGCGCATCGGGCTCGGGGCTGCCGCGGCCATTCTGGGCCGCCCGCAAGACGTGGTTCGGCGATACATTGAGGAAGGACGCCTGGATGCAGAGCCGACGTCCGGTGGCGCTTACAGTTTCGTCCTCTCCGACGTGGAGGGCTTCGCTCGGGAATTGAGCGCCGAAGACGCTGAGGAGGAGGTCTTCGAGGGCGAGGTGATGGGGGATGAGAGTGAGTCTGGCTCGCGGTTGCCGGCGGTTCCCTTCGAGCGTTACGAGCGCCTCTTGCAAACGGGGCAGGATTACAAGACCCGCCTCGAAGAACGCAACCGGCAGGTAGAGGAGATCCGGGCCGAACGCGACGCCGCCCGCGTCGAGATGGACCGCCTCTGGTCCGAGATAGAACGCCTCAATCTCGTAGAATTCCAGCGCGAGTTGCAGGAACGCACCATCTCCACCCTCGAAGAAGAGAAGGCCAGGATACAGTCCGAGCGTGATCGGCTCGACCAGCAACACCAGAAACTCTTCGAAGAGAAATCCTCCCTAGCCGAAGAACGCACCCGACTCGAAGCGGAACTCAAGATCCTCAAGAACCGCGGCTTCTTCGCCCGCCTTTTCGGAGGTTAGCCCAACCGCTTACGCCCGTCCACGCACGCTGCTAAACTCTTATGTAGCATATTGGAGAAGGGTCCTGTGCGAGACGCGGAATGTC
The DNA here is from genome assembly GCA_013815485.1 of Rubrobacter sp. Taxonomy (GTDB): domain Bacteria; phylum Actinomycetota; class Rubrobacteria; order Rubrobacterales; family Rubrobacteraceae; genus JACDGB01. The sequence goes on along the minus strand of JACDGB010000192.1, from coordinate 1,157 downwards.
CCTACGCAGGGGCCCAGGTTCCCGACGCATCGTGCTGACGGCAGCGTATCCGGGGCCGGGTTCACGGAGATCGAGAGAGTATGTGGCGAGGGAGTCAGCGTACGGAAACACGAGAGAGAAGATCAGTGGCGGAGAAAGAGCCGCTTGATCGGCTGAAGCGGCGGATTTACGTCATCATCTTGCTCGTGGGGTTGGTAGGCATGGTTCTGGCCTTGTTGCTCGGTGAGTTAACCGACACGGCCTCGTCTTTCGGTCGGGGCTCGCTGATGACAGCGACCGTATTCACGACCGCGATGATCTGGCTGATACGCTTCAGAGAGCTTTCGACCAGAGTGGCGGAGGAGTCGCTTTACGCCGTCTTCGGCGTCATCTTCCTATTCGTCCTTTTCTACTCCATGTACCTGCACGAGCCTCCCGCGCTGGTTCACCTGGCCCTGATCATCACCTACCTCTGGATGTCGGTATTCTACGTCCTGGTCTTCATGATGTACGAGAGTCGGAGCGCGCTTTTGCGTTCCGCGCTGTTTTTCGTGCTCGTGTTCTTCATCTCTCTGCCTTACGCTCTCTCCACTTTAGGCTCCGACTCGCCGTTCGAAGGCTTCAATTCGCTCGGGCAACTCTACCTCTCGAACGCCGTGTTGATCGTGTTGCTCTTCTTCCTCAGCCGTCTGAAGGACGAGTTGCGCGAGACCTGGGTACTCGCTGAACATATGGCCTCGCTCGCCCACACGGACCCGCTCACGGGCGTCCTTAACCGCCGGGGGCTGGAGGCCGTGCTCGAACAGGAGATGGAGCGGGCCGGGCGCTACGGTGAGCCGCTCTCGCTTATCTTCTTCGACCTGGACAACTTCAAGCAGGTCAACGATTCCTTGGGACACGACTTCGGCGACTCCGTGCTGATCCAGATCTCACGCCTGGTCGAGAGCCGGCTGCGCGCCAGCGACCAACTCGGGCGCTGGGGCGGCGACGAGTGCATCATCGTGGCGCCGGAGACCTCTCAAGCATCCGCCCAGCAATTCGCCAACAGGCTCAGAACCGCCATCGAAGACCGTCATCTCGGACAGGCCGGCCACCTCTCCGCGAGCTTCGGCGTCGCCGCGTTTCGCCCCGGCGATAGCAGCGCAATCCTGATAAAGAGGGCTGACATAGCCCTCTAC